>JBILRH010000046.1:0-12422 GCA_044372715.1 Sediminibacterium sp.
TTAGAAGTGTATCTCAACACCATTGAAATGGGGCCTGGAATATTTGGCATTGAAGCAGCAGCCCAAAAATATTTTCATAAATCAGCCAAAAAACTAAGTCGTGCCGAAGCGGCAATGATTATTGCCTGTTTACCTAATCCCAAAAAATTTTCGGTTCAACCCATGAGTAGAAGAGTATCTTGGCGTTATCCTCAAATAGTGCATCAAATGCGCAATATAGAAGATGATGAAGATATTGCAGCTTTAATTAAATAATCACATCAACTGTTTCAATTGCTTTTGCCAAGCGCTCTTCGTAAGAGCCACTGATGATTGTCCAGGGAACAGATTGGTTAATGAGCAAGTCTTTGTAAATATTGAATAATTCAATTCTTGGTTTTTCGTCGGGGTATTCGCGCAGTTCATCTTTTACCCAAGGCAAATCAATATTGCAGAGTAAATAATGATCGTATTTTCTTTTTACGATTTGATCGAGAATAAAAAAATCGCATTCCCCAAAAACATATTCACTCCATACTTTCATTACATACATATCTGTATCTATAAAAAGCAATGGCGGCTTTTTAATTGTAGCAGCTACTTCATCTTCTAAAGCCAATTGACCTTTTGCAATGTTTACTAAATCTGCAGCATTGTAATCCATTCCATTGGTTAATAAATAATCTCTGGCAAACTCGCTGCACCATTCGGTTTGATAATGATCTGCCAATAAAGTACAGAGTGTGCTTTTGCCTGTAGACTCTGGTCCGATAATAACAATCTTTTTAATGGCTTGCATATTTTGCTTTTTGTTGCCAGCTAATGAATCCTGCAATGGCTAAAATCAATAGTACTAAAAACTGAACGCTGGTAAATACATATCCTTTGATAAAGTATAACGGAATAGAAGCAATATTTGTTGCTATCCACCAAATCCAGCTCTCTACTTTTTTTCTTGCCATCAACCACATGCCCGTATAAGCAGTAGCGCTGGCCAATGCATCAGCCCAAGGAATAGCTTCTGGAGCAAAAGATTGTTTGAGCCAACTGAGTGCGGTATAAATCAACACGTAAAATGCTCCAAAGAACAATAATTGTTGTACCCACTCTTTTCGATTACTAAAACTAATATGTAGTACAGGCGAATTATTGCTGCTGTCTTTTTTAGACCATAAAATCCAACCATAAATACTCATTACAGAGTAATAAAAATTTACACTGGCTTCCCCCAATAAATTTCCTTCAATACTCAAATAGATAAAAAAAACAGTGTTGATCAATCCTACAGGATATACCAATATATTTTCCTTTCTGCTAAACCAAACAGATGCAATACCTGCTAGTACAGCAATAAACTCAATGGGGCCAGTGGCTTTGAGACCTTGCATAAACGCATCAAAAACGGTAGATAGTTCCATCTTTAAACTGCCAAAAAGTTAATTATTTTAGGACTGTTCTGGATCATTCAGTGTTATCGCTTGCTCTATCGATGCTTGATGATGAGCCGCATGATATATTGTAAAATAAAGCATTTCGCGCAAAGTCAATTTACCGAGTAAGGGATGTGGTAAAATGTTTTTATCCAAAGCCTCTTCTGATTGGCGATTGATTTTTTTACAGAGCGCCTTTACTAAATTCTTCAAACGATTGATCAATTTGGTTTTAGCTTCGAAAGGAATAAATGGGGGCACGAATTGGGCAGGTGCTTTTCCTCCAGCGGCTAATTTAGATTGGTATTTTGCTACTAATTCTTCATAAGTTTTAGAAGGCCTATTGGCTTTACCAAATAATAGGGCAGGTATGAAATTGGGTAAGCCCATGGCCATATTTACAGGAGCAACACTTTTAATCATATGATCTAATTGCTTACCTGCCGACCATTTACCTTCAGCCGCCAATAAAAAAGCATGTTCATCCAAACCTTCGATACAATCAATTAGGTTTTGATAAGCATGCTCTATTGAATCAATAATCGCTTCTTTATTCATGATAGCTTATTCAGCTTCTGCAACTACTTCTTTTACTTCAGGTATCATACGCTTCATCATTCCTTCGATACCTGCTTTTAAAGTAATCATAGAAGAAGGGCATCCACTACAGCTTCCTTGTAACATAAGGTTCACAATACCATCATTGTAACTTTTAAATTGAATAGCTCCACCATCCATCTCAACAGCTGGCTTCACATAGTTCTCCAATAATTCCTTCACTCTTTTTACAATATCATCGTCATCGGCATTTACCGTATTGGTAGCTTCTTGTTTTACCTTAGCAACCTCTTCGTCATTTACAACAACACCACCATTTTCTAGATACTCTTTTAAAAAATTTTTGATGGTAGGAATTACATCCTGCCAGTCTTCTGTATCAACTGTTTTAGTAAGCGTAATAAAATTGCTGGCAATGAATACACTTTTGATAAAAGGGAAACTGAATAGTTCTTTTGCCAAAGGAGAGGGACCCGCCAATGTTTCGTCGGCAAAATCAATACTTTTACCTGGATACAATAGCTTATTGGCCACAAATTTCATGGTTTCTGGATTGGGCGTCATTTCGGTATAAATACTGATTACCGGGTTTCCTGTTTGAATCATAACTGTCAATTTTATCGATGCTAAGGTATAGAACAAAAATAAAACAATTCCCGCGAGGCTATTGTTTGTTATGCCTGAAACCCTTAAATCGGACCTTATTTTTACGGATATCGACAATTTTAAGACAGAATCCTCAACTTAGCATAGTTGAGCATTATTTTTTTCTCCCCGTTTTTTTCGAATTGAATGGTTGCAACAGGATTATGGGCCGATCCCTCAATGTTAGTAACAGTACCAAATCCAAATTTTTGATGCTCTACTTTTTGACCAGCTTCTAAGTTAGAAGTATCACTTGCAACAAAATCTTCTGATGGAATATGCATAGCAACTTTAGCCGTTGGCGGAACAATCGGTAAATATTCGGGTTTACTGCTAGCTGGTTTTTTATTAGGCGCAGGGCCATATTTTTTTTCTGCTTGGGCTGTATCTCTGTAATTAAATCCACGTTGCATTCTTTCATATGCACCACCCCAATCGGTGCTGGAATTATTTCTTGCACCGCCACCTGCATAAGACTTGTCTATATTGTCTTCAGGCATTTCTTCAATAAATCTGCTGGGTTCGTTTTGTACCAATTGCCCAAATCGATACCTAGAATTGGAGTAGGTTAACCAAAGTCTTTGTTTTGCTCTAGTAATGGCAACATAAAACAACCTTCTTTCTTCTTCCAGTTCTTCTCTGGTGTTAATGCTCATGGCATTCGGAAAAAGCGTTTCTTCTACCCCACCTATAAATACACAACCAAACTCTAATCCTTTTGCAGCATGAATGGTCATTAACTTTACCACATCGGTGTTTTCTTTATCGTCATCTGCATCGGTTAATAAAGTAATCTGTTGTAAATAAGCACCCAATGTTTTATCTCCCAATTCTCCATCATCATTGCTTGGACTTTCTGTCCACTCTTTAATAGAGTTGAGCAACTCTTGAATATTTTCATAGCGCGCTAAACCCTCTGTAGTTTTATCATTAAACAATTCCTTTACCAAATTGGTATGTTTACCCACTTGCACCGCTACATCATATGCATTCTTATCGGTAAGCATGCTTTGGAAATAACGAATCATAGTAACAAAATTTTGCAAAGCCTCGAGTGTACCTGCTTTGAAACCAAATTCCGCAGCCCTGCTAACCACATCAAACATCGAAATAGCATGCTCATTGGCAAAAATGACACATTTCTCTAAAGTTGTTTTTCCTATACCTCTAACCGGATAGTTGATAATTCTTTTAAGGGCCTCTTCGTCTTTGGTATTTACAATTATGCGTAAATAGCCTAATAAATCTTTGATTTCTTTGCGTTGATAAAAGCTGGTTCCACCATAAATGCGATAAGGAATGCCCATCTTGCGTAAACTTTCTTCAAAAGCCCTACTCTGCGCATTGGTACGATATAAAATAGCAAAATCCTTATTAAAAAAATGGTTTCTTAATTTTTGTTCTTGAATGGTATCGGCTACAAATTTTCCTTCCTCGTTATCGGTCATGGTTCTAACCAAGGAAATTTTTTCACCAGCCCCATTATCGGTCCATAAGTTTTTTGGAATCTGACCTTTGTTGTTTTTAATGATATGATTGGCCACATCAATAATTTGACTACTGCTGCGGTAATTCTGTTCTAGCTTTACTACTTTAACATCATCGTAGTCTTTTTGAAATTGTAAAATATTTTCAATGGTTGCTCCTCTAAAACTATAAATACTCTGAGCATCATCACCTACCACACATATATTTTCGTGTACCGCGGCCAATAGTTTGGTGATTTGATACTGAACAGCATTGGTATCTTGATACTCATCAATTAAAATATATTTAAACTTATGCTGGTATTTATGCAAAGCATCCGGAAAATTTTTCAGTAACTCATACATTTTTAACAATAAATCATCAAAATCTAAAGCACCATTTTTAAAACAACGATTGGCATAGGCTGCATATACTTTGGAAATTGCTGGCCGATTGGCGCGCATATCTTCTTGCTGAATATAATAATCATTGGCATATTCTGCTGGACCTACCAATGCGTTTTTTGCAGATGAAATTCTATTGCCTACAATATTTGGTTTGTAATGTTTATCGTCTAAATTTAATTCGTTGATTACTGTTTTTAAAACTGATCGGCTGTCGTCGGTATCATAAATAGTAAAGTTGCTTGGATAGCCTAAGCGTGTTGCTTCTGCTCTTAGTATTCTTGCAAATACACTATGAAAAGTGCCGATGTATAAATTTCTTGCTTCAGAGTTGCCCAAAATTTTTTCGATACGCTCTTTCATTTCGGCCGCAGCTTTATTGGTAAAAGTGAGCGCTAAAATGTTAAACGCATCTACTTTCTCTGCCGACATTAAATGCGCGATACGAGTGGTTAATACTTTTGTTTTTCCACTTCCTGCCCCTGCTACAATCATGATTGGACCCTTCACATGCTTAACAGCTTCTGTTTGTGGTTCATTCAATCCTTTCAAATACTCCTGCATACATTATCTCTTTCAGCTTGCAAGATAAGCGCTTGTTTGTAGGAATCATGAACAGTGAATAAATAAGGGTTAAAAAACTGTATTATCATTTACAAACAGTTCAATAACCGATTTAATAGAGATAAGCAAAATCCTAGGCATAAAAAAACGGAGCCAATTGGCCCCGTTTACAATATTGTTATAATGTTTTTATTTCTTAGTCTCCAATAATTTGAAGAACTGATCTAGTTGTGGTAAAATCACAATCCTTGTTCTGCGATTAGCAGCCCTACCCTCATTGGTTGAGTTGTCTGCAATTGGAACGTACTGACCTCTACCTGCAGCAGTCATTCTTTTTGGATTCAATCCATAAGATTCCTGTAATATTCTTACGATGGTAGTAGCTCTTTTTACGCTTAAATCCCAATTGTCTTCAATCGGACCATTTCCGCGAATTGCTAATGAATCGGTATGGCCTTCTACCATGAATTCAATATCTGGTTGAGCATTTAATACTTTGGCTACTTTACCCAATACTACCTTAGCTCTATCGGTTACATCATATGCCCCACTTTTAAATAATAATTTATCAGAGATATCTACGTAAACCACACCCTTATCTACTTTAATATTGATGTCTTTATCATCTAAGTTGCCAATAGCTCCTTTTAAATTCATTACCAATGCCATGTTTAATGAATCTTTACGAGCAATAGAGCCTCTTAAATCTTGGATATAAATATCTTTAGCACCAATATTGTCTAATGATTTTCTGATACTCTCTGCTTGAGATCCTGTAACTACCGACAAATCTTTTAGTTGATTTAATACGGTGTTGTTGTTTTGTTTTAGATAATCTAGCTGACTGTTTAATGTTGCAATTTGCGACTCTAAACCAGCTTTTTGAGCAGCAGACTGAGCTGTGGCTTTATCTTTATCGGCATTGCACTTGTTTAATTCGTCTTGGAGCGCCCTGTATTTTGACTGCATATCGGCATAAGCACCCTTTAATTCAGTATAACTAGCCTGAGCCTTTTTTAACTCTTTAGGACTGGCGCAAGAAAAGAATGTTACAGATGCAATGGCTGCAAATACATAAAATTTCATATTCATAATTTCTACTTTTTGAGTAAACTTATATAAGGAACGACTTTAAAATAAAAAAATTGTATACCAAACCTCCAAAAGCAAAATAAATGCCATTTTAATCAATTAGTTGTTAAGGAATTTATATAATCGATACAGCAGATTTTGAATTGTACCATTCTACGTATTGTTGTTGGAAGAGTTCATCCACTACTTTTCTTTTTATTTTCAATGTTGGAGTTAGAATACCGTTTTCGAGGGTCCATTCATCTTTAAGTACAATAATCCTGGCTACCTGCTCATGGTGTTCTAATTTTTCATTCATAGAAGAAAGAAATTCGGCCAGCTCATTGATGATATTTGGCTTCTCTTCTTTAATTGCTTTTTCCGATAGGGTACAAAGCAATAAAGGAGCTGGCATTCCAGAACCAACAACACATGCTTGAGAAACATAGGGGTGTACCAATATTTTGGATTCAATATTTGCCGGAATTACATATTTACCCTTACTGGTTTTAAATTGGTCTTTAATTCTTCCTGTGATGGTAAGATAGCCTTCTTCATCAATAGATCCTTCGTCGCCCGTTTTCAACCAATCTCCTTCGAACATTTCAGCAGTTAATTGCGGTTCTTTATAATAACCCAACATACTTGCATCGCTTTTTACCAATACCTCATTAATAGCACTCAACTTTACTTCAACCCCAGGATAACTTTGCCCAACAGTGCCAAACCTTGCATTGTGTTTTCTATTAACATGTGAAAGTGCAGAGTTCTCGGTCATACCATATGCTTCTTGAATGGTAATACCAATTGTATAAAACCATTCCAATACCGCTTTGTTAATTGGAGAAGCGCCTGTATAAAAATATTTGCATTTAGCAAAGCCCATTTTTTTCTTAATGGCCGATTTGATAATGCTGGAAATAATTGGAATACTTAATAAACGACTCAATTTTTTTTGAGGCATTTTTTTGAGAATTTCTTCTCGCATTTTTTCCCAAATTCTTGGTACTGCTAAGAAAACGGTAGGTTGAGTATATTGTAAATTGGTAGAAAAACTATCCATAGACTCTACAAAGTATACGGTACTCCCAGTAAAAACAGTGCCGCATTCAACCAACATTCTTTCTGCTACATGGCATAATGGTAGATAAGAAAAAAACTTTTCGTCAATAAAAGGTGGATTGCTTTCTAAGAAAGAATGCACGGCAAAAGACATGGCATGAAAGCTATGCATCACTCCTTTTGGGGTGCCTGTTGTTCCTGATGTATATACAATACAGGCAAGATCTAAGGCATTGATAGCAGGCGTTCCAGTTAATGGAGCATTCGATCGAACCAAATCATTCCAATTCAAACAGCCTTCATTAAAATAAAAAGGAAAACTAATCTGAATTAAGTTTTCCGGAATTCCTTTTCTTATTTCTTCTGCTTTATCAAGCTTACCTACAAAAATAATTTTAGCTTCACTGTGCTTAATGATTTCATTTACTGCATCTGCTGTAATATTTGGATACAATGGAACTGAAACCATTCCAGACATGGCAATGGCAATATCACACATGATCCAATGCGCGCAATTTTTACTTAAAATAGCTACTTTATCGCCTTTGTTTAGTCCGGAGTTTTGTAAATAATTAGCAATACTTCTAATTTCTTTTCCTGCTTCTCCCCAAGTAAAATTTTGGTAAATTTTATTTACTGGCTCTGCTAAGAAAAGATGATTGGGTTTTTCTTTTTCATATTGACAGAACTTATCTACGATAGTTGGGTATTGATTTGTCATAATAAATATTTAAGCTTGTTCAATTAAATGTTGAATACCTTGTTCGGGATTTTTCCCTTCAATGGTTGAATAAAATTGCAGTATATATTTTAAGTCGTTTTCCATATTATCGGTTGGATAGAAGGGCTCGGAAAAGCAGACTTCTTTCTTTCCAAAATCAAAGCCTGTTAAGATAATCGGAACATTGGCTTTCTTGGCAATATGATAAAAACCAGTTTTAAGACGATCTACTTTTTTTCGGGTTCCTTCAGGAGAAAGCGCTAGAATAAATTGATTATGCTGATTAAAAAGCGCCACCACTTGATCTACCATATTATTTTTATTAGATCTATCAACAGGATAGCCCCCCATTTTTCTAAAAAACAAGCCTATAGGACCCTTAAAAAGGGAGTCTTTTCCTAAAAACTTAAAATGGTGGAGTTTGAGTTTACTCCTTATTGCCAACCCAATCACAAAATCCCAACTACTTGTATGTGGAGCCATTACAACAATAGCTTTTTGTATATAATGAGGAAATTCCCCCACTATTTTCCATCCTTGAAGACGCAGCAATAAGTTCCAGCAAATACGCATAGCAATCTTTTGAGCCCCTTCAAGATAATAAAAAACACTAAAAACAAGCGCTTTTGATAAAGGATTACGCTAAAAAATGAGCAATTTTCTAATTCAAAAATGCGTTTGTACTAAAAAACCAACCAAATGAGCTCATTTAGAAATTTTGTTAGTTAAGCATTAATTTTGCTTCAACAGCATATTTCGGTCTTTCGGAGCATGATGCCGTGCAATATTGTACTTAAGTTCTGTCAGCAAAAAACAAAATGGCCAACTTATCAATTGGCCATTACTTAGAAATAATCAAATTGCTTATCATTAAATCAACACTATTGAATCCTTCAGAAAAAATCATCATTATCACAGCGCCCTCTGGTGCGGGTAAAACCTCTATTACTCGTTTTTTATTGAATAAGTACCCACAATTGTCATTCTCGATCTCAGCTGCAACCAGAAAACCAAGAGAAGGTGAAAAAGATGGAGTGCAGTATCACTTCATGTCTGAGCAAGATTTCAAAAATAAAATTGATGCAAATGCTTTTGTTGAATGGGAAATGGTATACGAGGGTAATTATTACGGCACATTAAAAACAGAGCTAGACAAAATTTGGAGTTTACATAAAATACCTGTTTTGGATATTGATGTAAAAGGGGCTATCCATATTCAACAACAATTTGGCAAAAACTGTTTGTCCATTTTTATTGAACCCCCATCGGTAGAAGAGCTTAAGAAAAGATTAGAAAGCAGAGGTTCGGAAACTGCTGAGAGCTTAGCTACAAGGCTTAATAAAGCGAGTTATGAAATATCTTTTAGTCATCAATTTAATAAAACCATCATCAATAAAGATTTAGCTATTGCATGTGAAGAAACAGAACAAGTAATTAAAAAATTTTTAGGCTGGTAATACGAATAATTTATTTTTAGCAATCTTGTTTACTTTAAACTTAATCAATGAAAAAAATATTGGTATCAACTTTATGCATGCTGCTGTTTTGCATTAGTCAAGCACAAAATAACAATAGCGTTCTTAAAACCGATGCTATCAAAAATATTGATGGCAAATACGAAGCTTATAAAAACATTGCATTGCAAATTTGGGGATTTGCCGAAGTAGGGTATAAAGAAGTAAAAAGTACGCAGCTCTTACAAGAAACATTAAAGAGCAATGGGTTTACTGTTGAATCTGGTGTGGCAGAAATTCCTACTGCATTTGTTGCAAGTTATGGTAGTGGCAAACCAGTGATTGCTATATTAGCAGAATATGATGCATTACCTGGATTATCTCAGGAAGCCAATTCCGAAAAAAAATCCATCAATGGAATTGATGCAGGCCATGGTTGTGGGCATCATTTATTTGGAACAGCATCTGTAGCAGCTGGTATAGAAATTAAGAAATTAATTGAATCAAAAAAATTAACAGGTACTATAAGGGTTTATGGTTGCCCTGCAGAAGAAGGAGGAAGTGGTAAAGTATATATGGTAAGAGCCGGATTATTTAAAGATGTAGATGTTGCAGTGCATTGGCATCCGGGGAATGAAAATAAAGTTACCATGACCAGTGCTTTGGCCAACACTTCGGCTAAATTTCGATTTACTGGCTTATCGTCTCATGCTTCAATGGCTCCAGAAAATGGTAGATCTGCACTAGATGGGGTAGAAGCAATGAACAATATGGTAAATATGATGCGAGAGCATGTTCCGCAAGAAACAAGAATTCATTATGTAATTACCAAAGGAGGAAAAGCGCCCAATGTAGTGCCCGATTTTGCTGAAGTTTTTTATTATGTGCGTCATCCTAAAAAAGATTTGGTATCAAGTATTTTTCAACGTTTGGTAAAAGCAGCCAATGGTGCGGCCATAGGTACTGAAACAAAGGTTGATTATGAGATTATTGGTGGCACACATGATTTGTTAATCAATAAAACATTGGCTGAAACCATGCAAAAAAATCTTGATCAGGTAGGAGGTGTTAAATACAATACAAGCGAATTGGAGTTTGGAAAAAAAATTCAAAACTCTTTCACTTTTAAAGCCCCAGCAATAGAAGGTGCAGCAACTATTGTTCCATTACAAGGATTTATTGACGCAAGCGGAGGATCTACAGATGTGGGCGATGTAAGTTATGCTATACCTACTGTTGGTTTAGATGCAGCCACCTGGGTGCCAGGTACACCAGCCCATAGTTGGCAGGCAGTTGCCTGCGGAGGAACCGAAATTGGAACCAAGGGAATGATGGTTGCAGCAAAAACAATGGCTTTAACTGCAATTGATTTATTTACCAATCCTGCCTTGATTGTAAAATCAAAAGAAGAATTTATTAAATCGGTGGGCGATTATAAATACAAAGCATTGTTGGGAGATAGAAAGCCAGCGCTCAATTATAGAGATTAAATAAAAACGCCCCGAATTTCGGGGCGTTTTTATTAGTGTTTGTGGATTCGACCTTCCTATTCTTCGAATCGTTCAGGTCTCATCTGTGGAAATAACAATACATCTTGGATGGATACTTGATTGGTCATCATCATACACAAACGATCGATCCCAATTCCAATACCAGATGTAGGCGGCATCCCATATTCCAAAGCCCTTAAAAAGTCGTAGTCAATAAACATCGCTTCATCATCACCACGCTCCATTAATTTAACCTGTTCTTCAAAACGCTCGCGTTGATCGATTGGATCATTTAACTCAGTATAGGCGTTTGCTAATTCTTTTCCGTTCACCATCAATTCAAAACGTTCTACTAATCCTGGTTTGCTGCGATGCTTTTTAGTGAGTGGACTCATTTCAACTGGGTAATCAATAATAAAGGTGGGTTGTACATAAGTATGTTCGCTGGTTGCACCAAAAATTTCATCAATCAATTTACCCTTTCCAATAGTTGGAGGAACATCTATCTTAAGTTGTTTACAAACATCCCTCAATTCAGCTTCATCCATTGTGCTTACATCAATACCAGTGTTTTCTTTAATGGCATCATGAATGCTGATGCGTTTAAAAGGTGCTTTAAAACTAATGGTTTTATCTCCTAGAACAACATCGGTTGTACCGTGTAATGTGATCGCAATTTTCTCGAATAATTGTTCGGTAACCTCCATCATCCAGATATAATCTTTATAAGCAGTATACCATTCTAAAACGGTAAACTCCGGATTATGGGTTCGGTCCATTCCCTCATTGCGGAAATTTCGGCTAAACTCATAAACCCAATCAAAGCCGCCAACTATCAAACGCTTTAAATAGAGCTCATTGGCAATCCTAAGGTAAAAGGGAACATCTAATGCATTGTGGTGGGTACTAAATGGTCTAGCAGCTGCACCTCCAGGAATAGATTGTAAAACAGGGGTATCTACTTCCAATGCCCCCTGGCTATTGAGGTATTCTCTGATAGTGTTAATAATCATCGACCTTTTTACAAAAACGTCTTTTACCTCGGGGTTTACAATTAAATCGGCATAGCGTTGACGATACCTAAATTCTGGATCGGTTACTGCGTCGAAAGTATTGCCCTCTTCATCTCTTTTTACAACCGGGAGTGGTTTAAGCGATTTTGTTAAAAGAGTAATCGTTTGAGCATGAATGGAAGTTTCACCTGTTTTGGTTACAAAAGCATAACCAGTACATCCAATAATATCTCCTAAATCCAAACCATGTTTTACTACTTCATCAAAAAATGACTTGTCTTCAGTGGGGCAAATATCATCTCTTTTTACATACAATTGTATGATACCCTTACTATCCTGAATTTTAATAAAGAAAACTTTTCCTTTATCATTTATGCTCATTACTCTTCCGGCAACACATAAATTGGCTAACTGATCTTTTGTTTCTTCGGTGTAGCCGTTTTTAATATCTACAGAATAAATATTCACCGGATAAAGTGGTGCAGGAAATGGATCAATTCCTGCAGCTTGTAATTTGGCAAGTTTCTCTCTTCGGATTAATTCTTGCTCTGAAAAATGTACTTG
>JBILRH010000004.1:0-41069 GCA_044372715.1 Sediminibacterium sp.
AAGCACATCCAGATATTTACAATATTTTATTACAAGTACTAGATGATGGTCAATTAACGGATGGCTTGGGCAGAAAAGTAGATTTCAAAAATACCATGATCATCATGACATCTAATATTGGTGTACGCCAATTGAAAGAATTTGGTGATGGCGTTGGATTTGCTACCGCAACAAGAATGCAGAATGCCGAAGAAAACAACAAAGCAGTAATTGAAAAAGCCCTGAAGCGTACGTTTTCTCCAGAATTCTTAAATAGAATAGATGATGTTGTTGTGTTTAATTCATTAACCAAAGAAAACATCTTTAATATTATTGATATCTTGATGACAGGTGTGTCTAAGCGACTACATAATCTTGGATTCTCTTTAGAATTAACAGCGGAAGCCAAAGAATTTATTTCTGATAAAGGTTATGATGTTCAATTTGGTGCACGTCCATTACACAGAGCCATTCAGAAATACTTAGAAGATCCTTTGGCAGAAGAAATCATGAAAATGACCATTAAGCAAGGGGATGTATTGGTTGCTGATCTTAATAAAGAATTGGGTCAGTTAACTTTCACATTTAAAGAAAGAATTGAAGAAGAAGAAGCTAAGGCAGAGTCTTAAATGAGTCTAGGTCATTGATATTCTTTTCAGTATCGTAGAATAGAAATAAGAATCGTAAAATAGAAAATAAAAAAAACCGGTAGATAAATTCACAATTGAATGAGTCTAACCAGCCAAATCTAAAACTCGATCTACAACTGTACCTGCCAATTCTTCAATTGTTTTTGGCAAACTATAAAATGATGGGGTTGCCGGGCAAATGATCCCTCCAGCCAATGTTAGAGTTTCCATATTGCGAATATGAATAAGATTATAAGGTGTTTCTCTTGCTAGTAAAATTAATTTTCTTCTTTCTTTTAAGATTACATCTGCAGCTCTGGTAACCAAATCATCGCTGACTCCTGATGCAATTCTTCCCAATGTACCCATACTGCAAGGTGCTACAATCATGGTATTGTACTTGGCAGATCCAGATGCAAATGGTGCAGTAAAATCATGTTTTTCATAGGTTGGAAATGGATAATTCAGGTATGCTTGATTGCCCAATTCGGTTTGCCATACATCTTTGGCATTTTTGCTCATAACAATTCCAACAGCCTCATATTGATCTTTCAATAAAACCAATCTATCTAAGATCATTTGAGCATAAATAGATCCACTAGCACCAGTAATTGCAACGATAATTTTATTTGCCATAGTTGTATAACAAATCTACAGCAGAAAGGTTAAGTATGCACAAAAAAATACCCTCAGATGGGAGGGTATTGATCTGTACGCTATTTAAAGGGAAATTATTTATACATGATTTCGTAATATTCATGTGCCATTCGGTTGCTGTCAAATTGAAAACGAACATCCATCATGCCATTTTTCATAATTTGTCTCCAGGTATCATAATTATCATAATACATTGGAATGATTTGTTGCTCTAAAATTTCATAAGCTTTGTTCAAATCATATTCATCCTGATCGTGTTGAGACATATTAGCATAATCTGCCTTCGGCACTACAAAGCCATTGTTTCCGTGATTGATGAATTCTGGTATCCAACCATCATCAGTTGAAAAATTAACAGCACCATTCATGGCTGCCGTCATTCCAGAAGTACCTGATGCTTCTCTTGGAACCCTTGGATTATTCAACCAAACATCAGAAGCCTGTTTTAAACGCTTGCTCAATGCCAATTCATATCCTACTAACACGGCAACATTTTTGTAATTCTTACTCAAATGTACCAAGTTGTTGAATTGAGAAATTGCTGGATAATCTACAGGATAAGGTTTACCTGCCCAAATAACTTGAACAGGATACTTGGTATTGTTGAGCATTTTCTCGAATCGCTCCAAATCGTAAGTAAGCATATCAGCACGCTTGTATCCAGCAAACCTTCGAGCCCAAACTATGGTTAAAACATTGGGATCAAAAACCTTTCCTGTTTGATCGGCTACAATTTCAAAAGCCCTTTTCTTTAAAAACTTTTTTCGATCATCGTAAACTGCATCATCTTTTGCTTCCAAAGCTTTATACATTTGTTTATCAGACCAATAATACCAATTCTGTGCATTGGTAATAGAAGTGATTGGGCAAATACCTTCGTAATCTTTCCACATATCTCTACTAACAACCCCATGTAAAGCGGATACACCATTGGCTTTACGGGCAAATCGAAGCGCAGCCAATGAGTGATTGAATTGATCGTCTTTTATGCCTGTAAGTTTTCTTACCTCATCTATACTTAATCCGCAGAAATAACTCATTTTATGACATAAATAAATATCATGTTTTTCATTACCGGCTTCTTCTGGAGTATGTGTTGTAAACACCAAATGTTCTCTTAGTTTTTCAACACTCTTGAATTTGTTAAGTAAATAAAATGCCGAAGAAATGCCATGCGCTTCGTTTAAATGATAAACATCTGGATTAAAATACAATTCATCAATCAATTTTGCGCCAGCCACACCCAACAATATAAATTGAGCAACTTTGGTTGCTACATTCGCATCATATAATCTATGTGTGATGGTTTGAGATATATAATCGTTCTCTGGCAAATCAGTACTCAATAAAAACAAGGGAGCACTTTTAAATGTTTCTGGATTTAAATAATATGCTTTTACCCAAACAGGATGTTCGTGAATTAATATTTGAAACTTGATGCCTGTATCTTCTAGGAAACTATAATTTTTTTCCATGAATGTTACCTGCAAAGTTTGGTCTTGATTTCTAGCTTGATCGTAATATCCATATTTCCATAAGATACCAATGCCAATCATATTTTGACTTAATTCATAGGCGCTTCTTAAATGAGATCCTGCCAAATAGCCCAATCCACCACTGTAAATTTTTAAGGGTTGGTGTATCGCAAATTCCATTGAAAAATAAGCTACTTTTTTAGCATATTGATCATTAATTACATAGGGAACTTTGTAATTTCTAAAACTCATAAATCATTATTTGGTTAGCTATTTTTATGCAATTTAAGCGAAAAAATAAAAATGTATATTTTACACATTAATGTTGGAGGATAGTTATATATCCAAACATTAATTATCGCTTTTTTAAGTTTTTTTGTTTGGGTTCTTTCTTTTTAACAAAAGAATCATTAAAAAAGCATTTGATGCCTCGATGATTGCCACAACTGCCTTGTTCTTTTAAAGTAATTTCATTTCTATCGAAAATAAAATCAATAATGCATGGATCTCCATTTTCATTGAATACACCAGTATTGGGAGATTTTATCTGCAAATTTCCTTTTAATTCACCTATACAGGCGCCTTCATTTCTTTCAAAATGAATAAAAAAAGCATAGTTATTCAAATCTTTCCCATCTCTAATGGAAACATAATTTTTCTTATTTTTAATATAATCTCCACTGAATTTATTTTTCTTGGGTAAAGTATCTATTGGATTAATTACTTCAGACTTTTTTGGATCTTCATTAGAGTCGTTAATCACTACCATAAAAATACCTACATCATTGTATACCCAACCAGTTCTGGAAAATTGAAGTTGATTGTCTTTACCCATTTTTTCTTTACTGATTAAAAAAGTAGGCTCTTTATTAATTGATAATGAATGTGCATATTCATCCTTATAATCATTGTGCAACAATTCTTTAGACCCAAGGAAATTATTTTTATGATCTGTTACAAATACCACCAACTTTTTAATTTTTTGTTGCTGAATTAAGGCGAGATAATAATGCTCTTTTTCTTTTTCAATTTTTCCAATAGGGTTAATCTTAAATTTTTTATTTATACCTGTTAGCTTATTAAAAGCACTATCCGGAAAAAATTGTAAAAAAGCTTTTAAACCTATGCTAATTGTATCTGCAGATTTATCAATATTGGTATCTGATACTACATAGGGTAGCTTCATCACTTTAAAAACTCCGAAGAAATCTTTTTCCTTTAAAGGCACTTCACCTGAAAAGTCAATTGGTTTATCTTTGCAACTAACAAAGAAAAAAATCAACAATGCCCCAATCCATCTATGCATACCCAATTATTTCTAATAAAATTACACTTTATAGTGGTTTTGGCCATTTTTTGTTTGTTAAGATGGATGAATCAATTTAGATTTATCCCAATTATTGATGCATGAGGATACATCCAGCAAATTCATTGAGTGAAGTACACGAGTCGGTAGATACCACTTTGCCAAGAAAAGGATTTAAAAGGATTTTAGCTTATATAGGTCCGGCTTATTTGGTAAGTGTTGGTTATATGGATCCTGGTAATTGGGCTACTGATTTACAAGGCGGTGCTCAATTCGGATACAAATTGATATGGGTTTTATTAATGAGTAATTTAATGGCTTTGTTATTACAAAGCCTAAGTGCCAGATTGGGCATTGTTAGAAGAAGGGATTTGGCTCAAGCCAATAGAGAAGTATATCCTCCACTGGTTAATTTTTGTTTATACATACTTGCAGAGTTAGCTATTGCTGCATGTGATTTGGCTGAAGTTTTAGGAATGGCTATTGGTATTCATTTGTTAACAGGAATTCCAATCGTATGGGGAACTGCAATTACAGTTTTGGATACTTTTTTGTTTTTATTTTTACAACAATACGGTATTCGTAAAATGGAAGCCTTTATAATTGGGCTGGTAGCAGTTATTGGTTTATCATTTTTGGTACAAATTTTACTTGCTCAGCCTCCAATGGTAGAAGTAGCTAAGGGATTAATCCCAAGTTCACTTAATAACGCAGCATTATATATTGCGATAGGTATTATTGGCGCAACTGTTATGCCACATAATTTATACCTCCATTCCGCATTGGTTCAAACTAGAAAAATTGCTCCGAATAAAGAAGGTATTAAAAAAGCACTGAAATACAATTTTATTGATAGTACCATTGCCTTAAATGCAGCTTTTCTGGTAAATACGGCCATTTTGGTTTTGGCTGCAACCGTATTTTTTAAAACAGGTAATACCCAAGTTGCAAAGATTGAAGATGCTCATAGATTACTTGCTCCTTTACTAGGTTCCGAATTGGCTCCCATACTTTTTGCGGTAGCCTTAATTGCTGCTGGTCAAAGTTCTACTTTAACCGGAACACTTGCAGGTCAAATAGTTATGGAAGGTTATTTACAATTAAGAATTAATCCATGGCTAAGAAGATTGATCACTCGTTTAATAGCCATCGTTCCTGCTGTATTGGTAATTTTAATATACGGTGTTGAAAAAGTAGACGACTTGTTGGTATTCAGTCAAGTGATTCTCAGCCTTCAATTAGGATTTGCAGTAATTCCACTGATACATTTTGTAAGCGATCGATCATCAATGGGAGAATTTGCCATTAGTAAAACAACTAAATTATTTGCATGGATGGTTGCTGCAATTTTGGTTACACTCAATGTAAACCTCGTTTCCAATGAAGCAATTTTACTATTGAATTCATCGATAGCAATAGGATATAAGCTAATGATTGTTTTAGCTATTCTTGCCTTCATATGGTTATTTCTTACAATGACTTTTTATCCATTCTTTCAAAAAAGAAAAGTCTCCAAAGAAATTTTAATGCATGGCGATGCAGTTCAATTGGAAGATTTACAAGTAAACCAGTTGCAAAATATTGC
Source organism: Sediminibacterium sp. (assembly GCA_044372715.1). Taxonomy (GTDB): domain Bacteria; phylum Bacteroidota; class Bacteroidia; order Chitinophagales; family Chitinophagaceae; genus Sediminibacterium. The sequence continues at coordinate 5,632 of JBILRH010000004.1, forward strand.
TATTGCCTTGGAGTTTTCTTCATCCGATGAAAAATTAATTGCACATGCATTGGCACAAGGAAACAAAAAAGTAAATTATATTCTTTTGCATATTGTAGAAAGTGTATCTGCGAAATATTTAGATGCCGCCAGCGACGATGCTGAAACAAGAAAAGACAAAGAAAGGTTAACCTCTTATATTAATCAATTGTCGGAAAAGGGATATCAAGTGGAGGGTATTTTAGGGTACCATAATAGAGTGAATGAAATTGTTAGAATTGTAAAAGAAACCAAGGCTGATATGCTGGTTATGGGAGCCCATCGACATGCAGGCCTGAAAGACTATATTTTTGGAGAAACAATTGAAGATGTTAGGCATCAACTATCAATTCCTGTATTGATAGTGAATGTTTAATCATACATCATGCTGAATTTTTCAATATATTTGATCTTCTTAAATCACATAAATAACATTGAATGGCAGAAAAGATTAAAGTAGCCAATCCGGTAGTAGAACTGGATGGAGATGAAATGACCAGAATTATTTGGAAGTTTATTAAAGAGAAATTGATTTTACCATACTTAGAATTGGATATTAAATATTACGATTTGGGTATGGAGTATCGTGATGAAACCAATGATCAGGTAACCATTGATGCGGCAAATGCCATTAAACAATATGGTGTTGGCATTAAATGTGCTACAATTACACCTGATGAAGCAAGAGTTGCTGAATTTAAACTCAAGCAAATGTGGAAAAGCCCCAATGGAACCATTAGAAATATTTTAGATGGAACTGTTTTTAGAGAACCCATTGTTTGTAAAAATGTACCTCGTTTAGTACCTAATTGGACGGCACCGATTTGTATTGGCCGACATGCATTTGGAGATCAGTATAGAGCAACTGATTTTGTAACCAAGGGCAAAGGTAAATTAACCGTTAAATTTGAAGGCGAAGATGGAACGGTTCAAGAATTTGAGGTATTTAATTTTAAAGGAGATGGTGTAGCGCTTGCCATGTACAATACCGATGAAAGTATTATTGGTTTTGCAAGAGCTTGTTTTAATCAAGCATTGATTAAGAAATGGCCTTTGTATTTATCTACTAAGAATACTATTTTAAAGAAATATGACGGTCGTTTCAAAGATATTTTTGAAGACATCTACCAAAAAGAGTTTAAGCAATTGTATGCAGATGCAGGAATTACCTATGAGCATCGATTGATTGATGATATGGTTGCAAGCGCTTTAAAATGGAATGGTAATTTTGTATGGGCTTGTAAAAATTATGATGGAGATGTGCAAAGTGATACTGTTGCACAGGGATTTGGTTCTTTAGGATTGATGACTTCTACCTTGGTTACACCTGATGGAAAAGTGATGGAAGCAGAAGCTGCTCACGGCACAGTTACCAGACATTTCAGGGAATATCAAAAAGGAAATCCTACATCAACCAATCCAATTGCATCGATTTTTGCTTGGACAAGAGGGTTGGAGTTTAGGGGTAAATTAGACAATAATCAAGCTCTTGTCAATTTTTGCACAGCACTAGAAACTGTTTGCGTAGAAGTTGTAGAGAGTGGTAAAATGACCAAAGACTTAGCTGTTTGTATTTATGGTAATAAAGTAAATCATGGAGAACATTATTTATATACAGAAGAATTTTTGGATGCCATTGATATTGAATTACAAAAGAAATTAGCAAAATAAACTTAGCATTTTGTAATTGTAAAAGGCTGTTCTTGATAGAACAGCCTTTTTTGTTTAATCAGTAAATAATGTTTTTAAGCAGAAATTTCCACCCAGGTATGATCTGCCAATAATTTCACAGATGATACAAATTGTTTGAATGGTCCTGATTTTCCCCATTCATTCGGAGCTACTAAAGAAAGCAGATATGCGCCATCGTTTTTTTCATATAAATGATAAGTATGGCCAATTTGAGGTTTAAACGTTAGCTTGGTCTCATAGATCATCATACTCAATTCTTTGCGCTTCTTAATTTCTTGCGCTTGTTTAGCCAACAACTCTATTTGCTGTCTTATCTGATCAAGTTGCATATTGGTTTGATCTTCCATTGCACTCAATGCCTTGTGTTTAATTACACCTTCTTTTGTAGGGCGAATAGCTACTCCAGAAACAGATGATGCATAGGGTAGAACACTTAATTGTTTGTGGTATATTTCGATATTTTTAAAAGAATTTTGCTCTTTATTCATACCTGTATGGGTTATTTTTAAATACCCATTAGGCATTATTTCATGAACTACTTTTAATACAAGGATTTCGTTTTTATAAAATTCAATTTGAAGGGTTGATGAATCAACAATATTAGCAATGTAAGTATTGGCTAATGCTTCATTATTAAAAGCCCTTGAAATAGTATCAGGTATAATTTCATATTGGCTGTAAAAAGCTTCATTCTCTACATTTACCCAATTGGTTATAAGTGAAATTGCATGACCATTTTGGATACTTTCTATCTTGTAATTGCCATTCTTGGGTACTAACCCATTTTCGAAAATGCATTTCTCAGGAAACAACTGCCAACTAGCCAGAAAATTATAGGCTTGTACCATAAAACAAGATTATTATATACCTATTACAATTAATGGAACCAATAGTTGCTTTAATTCAATAAAAAACCTGCAGTTTTAAGCTGCAGGTTCAAAAAAATGAATAAAAGCTATTTAACAGTGAAATCTATTTGTAAAGTACCCCAATTTAAAGATACAATACCCTTACTAGAAACGGCATAAGTTAAACGCTCCATTGATGTATTGGTATTACCTGATGAGACATTTACCCTTAGTGCATCATCAGCCTCCTTGTAACTAAATGCACCCCATTGTTTCCAAGTTTTATTGAAAATAAGGGTCCAATCGTTACCATTATTAATGGCAAAGAAACTGTATTTACCAGCTGGCAAAGCTTTTCCATTGATCATCACCTCTTTAGTATTTTCAAATACGGTAGCATCATTTGCACCAGCCCTCCAAACTTTTCCCTGCATAGGCTCTACATCTTTTCCGATGGTTCTTCCTTTTAATGCAGGAGAACTATAATTGATGGTAATGGATGTACCGTTTTGTAATGTTGCAGATGCTGTTGCTGGTGGACTAGGCTTTTGAGCACATGCAGATCCAATGGTTATCAAAACCATCGCAATTGCAGAAAACAATATTGATTTTTTCATGTATAAAATTTATTTTAAAACGAAATTGAAGAAAAAAAGTTGATATTATCTAATAAATTCGGATGAACGGTTGATTAATTTACTTGCACAACATCCGGACGCTTAACCAATTGAGTGCTATACCTGAATTTAAGATCGGTAGTAAAAGTAATATTCCAGTGACGCATATTATCAATGGTTCTTGGAAAATAGAATGCCTTTAACTCCATTGTACCAAAAACCAGGTTTTCATTTCTTGTTCTAACCCCAGCACCAATAGAACTATAAAATTCTCCATTAAATATTGCTTCTCCGCTTGTTTTTAAATAAGAAAAATTGGCAAAACCAAAAGGGGCAAACCTAAAGCCTGCTAAACTCCAAGTATTGTAAAATACAGACTCCATATTAACAGTGGCTCTACCAGAAGAAATAGTGGTTGGATTTCTGGAAACAGGTAAACCATAGATACTAGATAATCTCAATGGATCATTGAGAAAAGTATTGATTTGTTGGGCAAAACTACCGCTTATAAAATGCCTAAGATACCATGTTGAGTTTCCCAATTTTCGTAACTTAGTAAATGCCTCTGCACTTGCTAAAAAAGCTATATCTTCTAACCTGTTATTGTTGTAATAAGCACCTAATTTAATATTGTAATTTAAATACCTGCTATTTTTTCCAAAATAACTTCTTTGATAATCTGCACCTAAATACAATCTAGCAAATTGATTTTGATTGGTCCATCCTCCCGTAAAAGACAAGTTAAATCCCTCTGGAATGTCTTCATTTCTACCAAATCCATATATAAAATTGGTATGAGAAAAATCTTGTTGAAAAATGGTAAAACTGCTTAAAACACCTCTTAAATCGGTATACCTGCTATCATAACTTTTAGCAGTGATAGTAGGTACTGTAATAAAATCTCTGTTAACCAATCTTACCGAAATCAATTGTTTTTTTCTTGTAAAAAAATTATATTTTAACTGACTTCTAGCTCCGATACTCAATCCAATCCAGGTATCAAGTATTCTATAGCTGTATTGGTCAAATTTTAGATAAATTGAATCTTCAACATAAAGATTCTTGGTTGAATTGTTGGATAATTCAAAAGCGCCTGTAATAGAGTGGTAGGGGCTAACCAATGGAAGTTCTCCTTTTATATAAACAGATTGCTCCTCCCTTCTTCCAGTATTAAATGATGGATTCTGGTTGTTGTATCCCATGGTTAAATTGATAAAACTGCCCCCTATATTTCGTTTTCGGTATTCTGCTCCAAAACCATAATTCGTTTTGCGTCTTGTATCTATTAGTTGCTGAATTTGTATTCTATCACCAGTTCCGAATAAATTATCATCATTCAATTCAAAAATAGCCATATCTGTACTGGCTTCGCTTAGGCTTCCACCAAGAGGAAAAACATCTTTGGCTACAATTATTATGTCTACAGAATCTTTACTGATAAATTCATCACTTACCAATATTGCAGCATCTTGTAAGAAACTCAAGTCTCGTAAATATTTATCATTATCTGCTAATAAATTGGGATACAAAGAATCGCCCTCAGAAAAAAACAAATTATTTCTTATTACTTGCTTTCGAGTATTGGTATGCAATGCATCTCCAAGCTTGGTTAAAATGGTTTTTTTATTATTGAGGGTATCATAAATTGATTTATTAAAACCAAGTTTCTGAATCAATATTTTCCGAATTATTTTTCCTTTAAATGGCAAAAAAATTGATTCATTATTAAAAGCACCATTGTCGGGCAAATTAGTAGGCAAACTATTTACAGAAACAGATTTTCCAATCTTTCCCAATAACCCCTTTTTGTTTGCCAGAAAAAAAACATCATCTTTTTGAGCGAAAACAGGCTTTACCAATAAAATAGATAGTAAGAAGCACAAAAAACAGCTAATCTTTACCAATATAATCCGATAAATCGTCATACTAAATTTGCTGCCGAATCTTAGGCTTAGATTTAATTACAATAAACCAAATATACCCAATAATAATAGCTATGAAACTTGTAAATAAAACAGCAATTTTTGCAATATCTTGCTCTTGAAAATTATTAAACGCAAGCGTAGAAATAAATATACTCATGGTAAATCCTATTCCAGCAAGAATTCCAGCACCTATTAATTGATACCAATTGGTATTTAAAGGTAAGTTTGAAAATCGGTTCTTTACCATTATATAACAAGCCAATACTATACCAATTGGCTTACCAAACAATAATCCAAAAAATATTCCCCAACTATATGTAGTATTTATTAAGTATAAACTATTTTCTGGAAAAACGATGGCAGTATTGGCCAAAGCAAAAATAGGCATGATAATAAAATAAACATAAGGATGAAACTTCAATTCTAATAAACTCAGTTTATCTATAGGTACTGCAAAAGCAAAAATCACACCGGCAATGGTTGAGTGAATACCAGAATTGAACATTACATACCAAAGTAAAAGACCCAAAAACCAGTTAAACCATCCGAAAGGAATCTTTTTCTTATTTAAATACAATAATAAAGCTAAGATGATTATAGCTAAAAGTAGATAAAGTATTTGCAATTGATCTCCATAAAATAAAGCAATAACAATAATGGCACCTAAATCATCAATAATGGCTAATGCAGTAATAAATAATTTTAATGACTGTGGAATTCGATTTCCAAGTAAAGAAGCTACTCCTAAAGTAAATGCTATATCAGTAGCCATGGGTACTGCCCATCCTACCATATAAGGTGTTCCTTTATTAAATTGCATATAAATCATGGCAGGAATCAACATGCCACCAATAGCAGCTACTACTGGTAAAACTGATTGTTTGAAAGAAGACAATTCTCCACACACCAATTCTCTTTTTATTTCCATTCCAGCTAAAAAAAAGAAAATAGTCATCAAAAAATCATTGATTACTGTTACTAGCGAATTGGGCAAATTTAAAACTCCAATGTGTAGTTGATGATTGAGTGTTCCATCAAAAGAAAATTGCCAAATATGTTGGTACCAATCAGAAGTAACTGTTAGGTTACTAAGAAAAATGGAAAGAAGGGTAGCAGATAATAGAAAAACACCAATAGCTCTGCTATCATGTAAAAACTCTTTGAGTGGATCTACAAATTTGTTTTTGAAAAAAGAAAAATTTGGCATGATCAATTAATTAGATAAAATATCAAATTTTGATTTTGGTCTTTTGCCGTCTAACCAACTAAATCCCCTTAACTTAATTTCATTGTGATTGATTTGTCTCATAGGATAGGTAGTTCCTTCCAATCCTCTCAGAAATAAAACTTTCTGCGGTTTCCCATCATCAAAAAGCACATCAATAACATCTGATGAAGATTTATTTACTCCAATAAATTTTTTAAAATCATCTTGGGCATAATAGATATTGGCAGCATTACCCTTAGAGCGCATCTTGTCAATTTTGCCATCTGTAAAAAAAGCATTGATTGTTGTTCCTTTTAGTTGATTAAAATAATCACTACTATCAACCCGATTTATTGCCATCGCATTTTCAAAAACAAATAATCGTTCGGGTTTCTTTTCCTTTATAAATAGATAAATAGTGTCTCCCGTTATTTGGTTTTCTTGAGCCCAAACAATAGGAGATTTAAACAATCTAAAAACAGAATCTTTTAAGGAATAAAACAAACTGTCTCCTACAGCTTGCAATGAGTCAGAAAATATCCTCACATTAAAAAACGCTTCGAAAAATTTATCGCTACTATCTTCTACATTTTTATCTGTTAAAAATGGGATTGGTTTCGTTTCTCGGATTTGTGGAACATTTCTGGTTTTCATAAAATCAGAAAGTTTAGCAGAATACAAAGTATCAGCAGTAATATAAATTGAATCTATGCCTTGTTTGATAAGCAACAATGGTTTCTGTGTTGCTAACAATGAATTGGTTTTTTTATTGGTTTTGATATTATTGGCAATCATGTCGAAACCTTGTGCAGTATCTTTTCCACGATAAACTGCATTGCCCCTAAATTCTCCCAATCCTGTAGAATCGTCAAATGCCATTTCATCAGCAGTAAAAGTATAAGTACTATCATCAATAATCGATCTTTTATACAATTCTGCTTTTTTATTCTTCATATCATAAAAACCTTCTCTGGTTTTAATGGTTCTTTTTTCTTTGGTATTTAAAATATTGGTTGGGGATGTGAATGTTACGATCTTGGTTCCTGTGTTGTATTGTAATGTATCACTGTTGATTTTATTTTCAGGATCAATCATCACCACTTTTCTTTTGAAAATAACATCTCTTGTGTCACCATAATAAAAGCCCTCCATACTAGTAAGTGTAGTTTTATCACTTACCAACTTTCCGCCCTTTAAATAAATACCAATTTTTACATTCACGTCATACTGCAATTCTTCTGTAGTAAGTACACCTTTGCCATCTGTTAGTTTTACTTTGTTTTTAAGGTATGCTTTTTTTTCTTTCCCTAAATATTTAAGGTATTGAGCATAGGTATGAATACTATCAGCATCATTGATTTGCACATTCCCAAAGGCTTCTAATGAATTAAGTTGCCTGTTCAACACTGCGCTGTCTGCAAAAAATAAGGTATTACCTTGTTTAACTTGTACTTTACCAACAAGCGAAATAAATTCGTTAATCGAATCTATTTTTTGATAATTGTATCTTTCCGCAAAAACGATATCCAGTCTTTTTCCTTCTTTAATTGTGGTATCATTGTCTTGTCTTTGTGCGAATAGGATAGAAGGGGTAACAATCAATACAAGCAATAAGAATAAGTATCCAATTTTATTTGCGATCATTGATTATTTTCTATTGATAGAATCTGCAATTGGAGCCATTAGCGGCCCTGTTTTATCTTTCTTGCCAAATACAGATAAACTTACATATCGTTTAGGGTGTAAACGCAAATCGTCAACTAAAATATTGGCACTTTTAATGGTATTATTCAAATTATTATACAAAGTAGGATCATTCATCAATTTACCCATTGAGCCTTCATTTGAATTGATTTTTCCCAAAATGGCATTGAGGTTGGTAATAGCTGTTTTTAAATGCTCAACCGAACCATTGATATCTGCTTTTGAAAAATTATCTGATGCTTTACTAACGTTTTCTAAAGTCTTGGTAATTTTATCATTATTATCGCTCAAGTTTTTTGTAAAACTATTTACGTTTTGCATGGATTGAGCAATAGTGCCTGTTTGAGCTTGTAACATGGATTCTAAAGAAGCAGAAGAAGCAACCAAGCTAGCGGTGGTTTTATTTACATTGGCAATTACCGACTGTAAATTATTCTTAGTGGTAGGATCAAAAATGGTGTTGATATTTTTCATCACCGCATCTAAACTGTTAATTGTTTCTTTTAATTGATCTGCTACAGGGGTGAGTTTATCCATTACGCCTCCTAATAAACCTGAGTTTGAAGCGGTAATAATGGTATCGCCAGAATTGAAAAAAGTTTTGGAATTTCCAAGTCGAATATCAATGCTAGGCGTTCCTAAAGGATTGCTATTGATTACTGCTATGGAATTTTCTGGTATTTCATAATCGCCTTTCAATTTAATGGAGATAATGATGGTTTTTAATGATTCATCTTCATTTTCGATATCTGCAACAGCGCCAACTTGAAAGCCATTCACGTAAACGGGGTTAGAAATCATAATACCTTTTGTGTCTGCATATTTTGCATGCAAATAATTACCCGTTTTTAAAATGGTTTTGCCTTTTAAAAAATTAAATCCAAGAATTAATAAAGTAATGGAAATGGCCGTTAACGCGCCAACTTTTGTTTCGTTCGAAATTGTCATTGTCTTTGCGATTGATGTAGACTTAACCGTTTTTAAAATGGTTACTCAATAATGTTACAAATTTAGGGTTTCTATATGGGTAAATCATTAAAATAAAATAGGTATGTTATTTTTGAGCAACGCTATTTCCTGTATTCCCTAACTGCTTTTCTAAAGAAAACTTATACCTTTTAACCGCTTTAATTAAGACTTCACAAATTTCATTTTGACCTTCTTCACTATTTAAGTAATCTTCTTCTTCTGGATTAGAAATAAATCCTGTTTCTACCAATACAGCTGGCATAGCAACTGCATACAGTACAAAAATGCCTTCTTTTCGCTGTTTTGCCTCTCTACTAACTCTTCCTACTTTCTTAAACTCCTCTTCAATTGTAAGTGCTAAATCTGCACTTCTTTGAAAAAAAGTTTGGGTTTTCATACTCAATAACATCATCTTAGTAGGATCATTTTTCTCTAAATCTTGCATAGCTTTTAATGAAACACTGTCCATGACGATTTCTTCATTTTTACTAAGCGCATTCATCCTTCCATTTGTTTTATCAACTGGATAGATAAAGGTTTCTGTTCCCCTAGCCGGATTTGGTGAAGTCCAATACCTATAATCTTTTACTTTTCTGGTATATTTTTTTCTCTTTTTACCTTTCCCTTTATAATAGGTTTCCGTTTTATAACCTATAAATTCACTATTCCTGATTGGATCTGCACTGTTTGCATGGATGCAAAGGAATAAGTCGCCTTTGAATGAATTGGCTATTTCAGCTTTTTTGGTAACATTATCATAAACATCATTTCTTCGAGTCATAGCTATTTCAACATCTGGAATGGCTTCCCCCATCATTTTTTCCAACTTCAATGCAATTGCTAAGCAAATATCCTTTTCATTGGAATACTTGCCCCTGGCACCACCATCGCTTCCCCCATGCCCAGCATCGATAACAATCCTTTTAAGGGGCTGTTTTTGCAAAGGTTTTTTGTCATTATCTGTAAATGAACTACAAATGATTAAGCTAATACTTAACAAAATCGAAGTAACAATATATCTTTTCATCATATCATTTCGTTAAAGGAAACAGTGCATATTACCCATTTAAACAGTTTAGACTTAATTTCGCCAAACCGATCATGAGTAGAATTCATAAAATTAACGTAAAAACTAGGCTGGCTATTGTTCTGACCCTTATTTTGGGGATATTAACATTTCATACAGAAACCCTATTTGCTGCGCCTAATTTTCAAATTCTACCTAAAAATGACAGTTTAAGGCAAAAAATTGATACAACTCGAAAAGACAGCTTAAGAAATGCTGTTGATACCTTAAAAATTTCTAAAGATTCTATTGATGCACCAATTCAATATACTGCTGAAGATTCTGGGGTTTTAATTATTTCCACAAAAGAGTTCATTTTATATGGCAAAGCTAAAGTGGATTATACCGACATAAAACTTGAAGCAGCTACCATCAAATACGACCAACAATCACAATTGGTAAAAGCCTATGGATCTAGAGATTCAACCGGCAATCCAATGAGTAAACCACAATTTTTTCAAGGAGAAATGAAATCGGTGAGCGACTCTATATTCTTCAATATGAAAACCGGAAAAGGCTTAACCAAAAACACTTTTTTCCAGGAAGGCGAGATTTACGTGAATGCAGTTGATCTGAAGAAAATCAGTACAACAGAGGTCTTTGCCCGAAGAGCCCGATTTACTACCTGTAACTTAGATACACCACATTATAATTTCAGAACGGCAAAAATGAAAATTATCAATAATAAGCTAGGTATTGCCGGCCCATCATTCCCTGAATTTGAAGGTGTTCCAATGCCGATAGGTATACCATTTGGTATATTTCCTCTTAGTCAAGGAAGACACTCGGGCATATTGCCTCCAGCATTCAATGCAAGCCCAGATTTTGGATTGGGATTAGAAGGTTTGGGTTATTACAAAGTATTAAGCGATAATGTAGACGCCACAGCAAGGGCCAATATTTATTCATTTGGTGGGTGGAGTTTAAATCTAAATTCTAAATACATCAAACGGTATGCATATACGGGTAATTTTAATTTGACCTTACAAAATACCAAGTCGTTGAATAACAATACTTCCAGTAAAGAAGAGTTCAATAGTTTCAAGTCTTTTATGATTAACTGGACGCATAGCAGAGATAATCGAGCCAGGCCAGGAACTAATTTTTCTGCCAATGTAAATTTTGGTAGCACAAGATTTAATCAAACGGTATTGAATAATCCATTTGTAAATTTTCAAAATCAAATTAGTTCATCGGTAAGTTATGGCAAAGATTGGGGAGGAAAATACAATTTATCACTCAACTTAAACCACAATCAAAACAGCAATACCAGGTTGGTAAATATGAATTTACCAACTGTCAATTTCAATATGGTAACCAAATATCCATTTCAAAAAGTTGATCAAATTGGCTCGGGTAAATGGTATGAAAAAATCGGTATTGGCTATAGCGGAAACTTACAAAATCAACTTTCATTTTATGATACAGCGTTTAATATTAACCGCGTTTTAGATACTATGCAATATGGTGCCATACACAATATCCCCATAACGCTTTCTTTGCCTTCATTGGGTGCTATAACAATCGCACCAAGTGTTTCTTACGAAGAAAGATGGTATGGACAACAATTTTTATTGTCTTGGAATAATACTTCACAAAAAGTGGACACATTAAAACAAAAAGGGTTTTATACTGCCCGACAAATGAGTTTCGGAATTGGATTAAATACAAGGATTTTTGGAACTTATAAGTTTAAACCAAAGAGTAATATTATGGCTATTCGCCATGAGATTAGGCCTACTATTTCTATTAACTATCAACCTGATTTTGGTAAAAAATACCATTATACTACACAAGTTGATACAAGTGGAAGAACTGTAAGGCTATCAAAATATCAAGGTGGAATTATAGGTTCTTTTGGTGAGGGGGCTTTTGGAGGAATGGGTTTTGGTGTTGATAATTTATTAGAAATGAAATTGAAAGATAGCAAAGATACTGCTGATAAAAAAGGTAGGAAAGTGAAATTGATCGATGGATTTGGTTTTAATTCGTCTTATAATTTTCTAGCAGATAGTTTTCAATTGGGCAATTTTAATATTTATGCAAGAAGTACTTTGTTTGAAAAAGTAAATATTACTGCCGGCGCCAATTTAGATCCTTATGATGTAGACAAACAAGGATACAGAGTTAACCGTATTTTATGGGATCCTGCCAATTTTAAATTCGGAAGAATTACGAGTGGAAATATTGCATTGTCCACTTCGTTTAAAAGTAAATCTAAGGATGGAGAATCTGAAACAGATAAAAACGTTCAAGTAGATCCTTTTATGACTCCTGATGAACAGCAAAGGCAACTACAATTCGCCAGAGCTAACCCAGCTGAATTTACTGACTTTAACATTCCTTGGAGTATCAACTTATCCTACTCATTCAATTTCACAAGGGTATTATTGCCAGACTTTAGTGGCTTTAAAACTGAAACTTTTTCTTCCATTAATTTTAATGGAGATTTTAGTTTAACTGATAAATGGAAAGTAGGTGCAACTGGCTATTATGATATCACCAGAAGAAGTCTTCAACAGTTAAGTACTTTCATAACTCGAGAAATGCATTGTTGGCAATTGTCTATCAATGTTAACCCCGTTGGCTTATATCGTTCATTTAATATTACCGTAAGTCCTAAATCAGGTATATTAAGAGACTTAAGAATAAACCGAAGCAGAACTTTCTCAAATGCTACTTTTTAATTCAATCTTTTAACGATTATTTGCAGTATAATAAGCCGCCATGGTGTTGAATACTTTTTGTTTTAATTCTTCAACAGTTAAATTATCAGGTTCTATTGCAGGCAGAAAATGAATAGATAATTTTTTAGGAAGAAAATAAAAAAAATGTTTAGCACTCAATGCTTTTTTAGTATTAAAAATAACAGCCGGAATGATTGCATGATTGGTGTCAATAGCTAATTTAAATGCGCCATCATAAAACTTTTTCAATGGTTGATCCGTTTTATTTCTTGTTCCTTCGGGATAAATGCACATATGCATTCCTTTGTCTAAAGCAGCTTTCATTAATTCAAAACTTTTTCTTCTACTTGCATCACTATGCCTGTCAACAATTACAGACCCCCTGTTATAATACCATCCAAACAATGGAATTTTTAAAAAATCTTTTTTAGCAATTGTTTGATTTGCTCCGGGTATAAATGGAGAGGAGAGTGGAATATCCAGCAATGCATTGTGATTGCATGTTACAATATAGGTTTTTCCATTTTTAAAATTTTCTTCTCCTTTTGTACTAACCGGACATCCAACCATATTCAACCAAACAGTCATCCAACATTTTGCCACTTTAATAAAATAACCAATACCTTTTGGATCTGGAAACAATGCAGTTAATAAGGATGGAATAAGAATGATTAAAAAGGTAACAATAAAACATATTAAGCCCCAAAAAGCCCAAATTCTAGCGAATATTCCCAATACTATTTGTTTAAAATTCATAATTTCCAATTAATGGGTTCTATACCCTGTTGCATTAATAATTCATTGCATTTACTAAAATGCTTAGATCCAAAAAAACCTTTATCCGCACTAAAAGGAGATGGATGTGCTGCTTTTAGAATATGATGCTTGGTGGCATCAATGAAGATTTGCTTTTCATGTGCAAACTTACCCCATAATAAAAAAACAATTCCTTTCTTTTCATTGGAAATTGTTTGAATTACTGCGTTACTAAAATCCATCCATCCAATTTTTGCATGACTAGCAGGTTCATTTGCCCTTACCGTTAAAACGGCATTCAGTAATAAAACGCCTTGTTCTGCCCAAGGTGTAAGATTGCCAGTAGTAGGAATAGACATCCCAATATCGTTTTTTAATTCTTTGAAAATATTAACCAAAGATGGGGGTGGTTTTACTCCATCGGGAACAGAAAAACTTAATCCATGCGCTTGTCCGGGTCCGTGATAGGGGTCTTGCCCCAGTATAACTACCTTTAAATGATCAAAGGGAGTTTTTTCAAATGCATTAAAAATTAATGGGCCTGGGGGGTAAATAATTGTTTTTGTTGCTTTTTCCGATTTTAGATGAGCTTTAATCTGCTGAAAATAGGAACGCGAAAATGCCGTTTGCAATGCTAGTTTCCAACTTGGTTCCATTTGAACATCCATACTGCAATTTATAGAAGGATTATTGCATAAGTTTGTATTCATGCAACTATTTTCTACCAAGACTAAGATAATTATTACCTGTCATAAATGGCTCTCACCTGTTTTACAGAAAGAAGTTATTGAGTTAGGGTTCACCATTAACCGTTCATTTCAAACAGGAATTGAGTTGGAGGGAACATTAACCGATTGTATTAAATTGAATCTAAACCTTCGCTGCGCTAGCCAGGTAATGTATTCCTTGAAATCATTTGGATGCAATGATCCTGATGAATTGTACAATCAATTGGTTAGTATAGAATGGGAAACCATTATTGAACCAGAAGGCTATTTTTCTGTTACCAGCAATGTTTTCCATCCTTCTATCCAAACCAATTTATTCGCTAATCTTAAGGTTAAAGATGCTATTGTAGATAGAATGCGGAATGAAACCGGTAAAAGACCTTCAACAGGTTCTGCTTTAACTGGAGCAGTTATTCATTTGTTTTGGAAGAATGAGGAAGCTGAAATTTTTATAGACAGCTCGGGTGAAACATTGGCCAAACATGGGTATAGAAAATTACCAGGGAAAGCCCCTATGTTAGAAGCATTAGCAGCCGCAACAATCCTAACTAGTAAATGGAATCAACAATCTGCCTTTGTTAATCCAATGTGTGGTTCGGGAACACTGGCCATAGAAGCAGCGCTTATAGCTACCAATCGAAAACCTGGACTCTTAAGAGAGCAATATGCTTTTATGCATATTATAGGTTATGATCCAGCTGTTTTTAAACAAGAAAAACAACAATTGATTGATCAAATTATAGAAACCAAACACTTAAAAATTATTGCATCAGATATTAGTAATCAAGCAATAGCTACTTCAAAATTGAATGCTGCTGCTGCAAGTGTAGATCATTTAATCAAATTTGAAGTGGTAGACTTCGAACAAACCGAAGTACCAGAAACGCCCAATGGAATAGTTTTTTTTAATCCGGAATATGGTGAAAGACTTGGCGATGAAACTGCATTAATAGAAACATATGCAAGAATGGGTGATTTTTTAAAAAATAAATGTAAAGGATATACAGGATATGTGTTTACGGGCAATCTTGATTTGGCAAAAAAAATAAGACTCAAACCGAGTAGAAGAACGGAATTTTTCAATGCAACAATCGATTGTAGACTGCTAGAATACGAATTATATGCTGGAACAAAAAGGCAAGACAAGCCTATTTCTAGTTAAATTAGCCATTAATACAATACCTTCGCGGCCAAAATTGAGTAGTCTTACTCATTAAATGTATTATATGAGACTAATTGAAGGGTACAGAAAACTATTAAACGTAACAGAAACAGCAACATTAAGTGAACTAAAATCGGCATATCGAAATTTAATGAAAGACTGGCATCCTGATAAATTTGCTGAAGATGCAATTTTGTTAAAAGAAGCTGAAGAAAAAAGCAAGAAAATCATTGCAGCTTACCATTTTTTAGTGAGTATATCCAAAGAAACAATTAATAAATCCATTGACGCCTATACCGAAACAATCAATAATGCAGCCATTGTAGATTATGAATATAAGTCTGAAATCTTAAAGGTTGTATTTGCTGATGAAACAGAATATGAATATTTTGGCGTACCCAAAGCTACTTATGTAAAATTGGTAAATGCAGAAACTCCTCAACGATTTGCCAGAAGACATATATTCCAATCATTTATATATAGAAGCACCAGCAAATTGGTAGCTTCACCAGAATAAGAAATTACCAGCTATTAAATTATTTTGAAACCAGACGTTTAAAATTAAATATTACTGCGCTGCGTTTATACTATTGTTCAATGAGGTTATAATTCTTTAAAAAATCGATTGCAATAACCATATCGTTGTGCAATAATCGATCTGCTTCATTAAAGCTTACTTTATTTCTAAAAGCTCCATACAATTTTTCAATTGTAGGTGAACTTTTTAAAGGTCTTCTAAAATCCAATGCTTGCGTGGCACTCAACAATTCAATGGATAAAACTTTCTCTACATTTTGAATAACACGGTAACATTTAGTTGCTGCATTGGCACCCATACTTACATGATCTTCTTGGTTATTACTTGAAGAAATACTATCCACAGAAGCCGGTGTACTCAATTGCTTATTTTCACTAACAATTCCAGCAGCTGTATATTGAGGAATCATAAATCCAGAATTAAGCCCTGCATCTTTTACCAAGAAAAGCGGTAATCCTCTTTGACCTGAAATTAATTGGTAGGTTCTTCTTTCAGAAATATTTGCTAACTCACTCATTGCAATTGCCAAATAATCCAATACAAGCGCCAAAGGTTGACCATGGAAATTTCCACCACTAACAATTAAATCTTCATCGGGAAAAATATTTGGATTGTCTGTAACTGAATTGATTTCTCTCATGAATACCGATAACACATGTTCAAAAGCGTCTTTACTTGCTCCGTGTACTTGAGGAATACATCGAAAAGAATAAGGATCTTGAACCTGCAACTTTTGTTGATGGGCAATTTCACTTCCATTTAAATGGTTTAGTAAAATTTTTGCTGTTGCAACTTGACCTGCATGTGGACGAATTCGATGTATATGTTCATTCAACGGCTCTAAAACACAATCAAATGCATCAAATGATAAAGCAGCAATTAAATCGGCCATGGCCAATAAATGTTCCGCTTTCTTTAAACAATACATGCCATAAGCACTCATGAATTGTGTTCCATTGATCAATGCTAAGCCTTCCTTACTTTGTAAGTGAATAGGTTCCCATTTAAACTGGTTCATCAATGCAGAAGTGGGCATTTTTTTACCTTCATAATGTACTTCACCAAGCCCAAGTAATGGAATACTCAAATGACTGAGTGGTGCTAAATCCCCGGATGCACCTAATGAGCCTTGCGTATAAATAACAGGCAAAATATGGTTGTTATGCATATCCATTAATCGGATAACCGTTGCAATTTGAACACCACTATGCCCATAACTAAGTGATTTGATTTTAAGCATCAACATCAACTTCACAATTTCATGGGGAACTTCTTCACCTAAACCGCAAGCATGTGATACCAATAAATTGTATTGCAATTGCTCTATCTGATCCTTATCAATTTTTACATTCTGTAAAAAACCAAATCCAGTATTAACTCCATAATATAATTGATCAGTATTATTGGTTTTTTTATCTAGAAATTCCCTGCAAAAATTGATTTTTTCATGAGCATCAAAAGTGATGGAAAGAAGCTGATTATAGTCTAAAAAGTCTTTAACTTGTTGAAAATGAAGCCATTTACTGTCAAGTGGTAAATAATTATAACTCATGTATGCAATCGTTTAATGCAAAGTAACAGAAATAGATGATTGTATATAAATCAAGCTTTGGTTTGTAAAACTGAGTATTTTTCCGTTATTTTGCACCTCCAAAACCGGTTCGGCAAGGAAATAAATACGGTTCGGTAGCTCAGCTGGATAGAGCAACTGCCTTCTAAGCAGTAGGTCATTGGTTCGAATCCAATCCGAATCACTTAAGCCTCACATTTTGTGGGGCTTTTTTGTTTTAGCTGACTTAGTTGAATTGAAATATGGATATATTCAAATACTTAAGCCTTCAATATCGTAACTTTGCTGTCAAAAAACAGTGGAATGAGCGAAGAAAAGAGCCTAAATTTTATTGAAGAAATTATTGAAACAGATTTAGCTGAGGGGAAACATCAATCTATAACTACCCGATTTCCTCCAGAACCCAATGGCTATTTACACATAGGTCATGCAAAAAGCATTTGCCTAAATTTTGGATTAGCTAAAAAATATGGCGGTTCTACCAATCTTAGATTTGACGATACCAATCCTGTTACAGAAGATACAGAATATGTAGAAAGTATAAAAGAAGATGTTCGTTGGTTGGGCTTTGATTGGTCTAAAGAATTGTATGCCTCAGATTATTTTGATCAATTATATGTTTTAGCTATGCAATTGGTTGAAAAAGGATTGGCTTATGTTGATGATAGTACAAGTGAAGAAATAGCTATTCAAAAAGGAACTCCTACACAACCAGGTATAAGAAATCAATTTGCGCAGAGAACTATTGAAGATAACAAACAATTGTTTTCAGACATGAAAGCTGGAAAATATCCGGATGGTTCAAAAGTTTTGCGTGTTAAAATTGATATGGCTTCCCCTAATATGCTATTAAGAGACCCTATCATTTATAGAATAAAACATGCTCACCATCACCGCACAGCAGATGCTTGGTGCGTTTATCCAATGTATGATTTTGCACATGGTCAAAGCGATTCGATCGAAAAAATCACCCATTCCATATGCACACTTGAATTTGTACCACACAGAGATTTATATGATTGGTGTATAAATCAATTGGGCACATTTCCGTCTAAACAATATGAATTTGCTCGTTTGAATATGACATACACTGTTATGAGCAAAAGGAAATTATTGCAATTAGTGAATGAACAATTGGTGAATGGCTGGGACGATCCTAGAATGAGTACCATTAGTGGTATGAGAAGAAGAGGATATCCTGCAGCAGCTATTCGTGAATTTTGTGATAGAATAGGAGTGGCAAAAAGAGAGAATTTAATTGATGTTGGATTGTTGGAATTTTGTGTTCGCGAAAATTTAAATAAAACCGCACAAAGGAGAATGGTTGTTTTCAATCCATTGAAATTGGTGATTACTAATTTCGATAAGGAGTTAGAAATGCTTACCAGTGAAAATAATCCTGAAGATGAAAATGGTGGAACCAGAGAAATGCCATTTAGTAAAGAATTGTTCATTGAACAAGAAGACTTTATGGAAGTAGCTCCAAAAAAATACTTCAGACTAGCCCCAGGCCAGATGGTTAGATTAAAAAGTGCTTATATTATTAAATGTGAGGAAGTTATTAAAGATATTAATGGAACAATTACAGAGGTTCATTGCACTTATATTCCAGAAAGTAAAAGTGGATCTGATACTTCAGGCATACATGTAAAAGGAACATTGCATTGGGTTAGTGCAAAACATGCCGTACAAGCCGAAGTTAGATTATACGATCGTTTATTTAAAGTAGAAGATGTTGCCAATGCAGAAGGTGATTTTAAAGATCATATTAATCCTGATTCGTTACAAGTAATATCCAATGCATATGCAGAACCAGCATTAGCAAAAGATTCTATGCATCATCAGTTTCAATTTCTGAGAAAAGGATATTTTGTAATTGATAAAGACAGCAATTCTAATAAACTTGTTTTTAATAGAACTGTTACCTTAAAAGATGCTTGGGCAAAAGAAGTAAAGAAAGGCTAATGGGTATACTAAGTCCTAATTAATGAAACTGGAAGATTCTAGAGATTCTTTAGCGGATTTCTTTTACCTGCTAATATGTAAGTTTTAATATTCATCCAAAAAGCCAGAATCATGTAAATGATAATTGGAGAACCCAACGTTAAAAAAGAAATATAGATAAACCACATCCTTATTTTAGTTGAAGCAATACCCAATTTATCTCCTATAGCAGTGCAAACCCCAAAAGCATGTAATTCTAAAAACTCGCGCAGTTTATTCATAAAAATTATTTATTGCTGGGGGAGGAAATTTTATAACACAAATTTATGCAGATTTGGACTATAAAAGTTCATAGCCTTGGCTTTTAAACCCCTCTTTTTGTTAATTTCGCGCATAAAATTGCAACGATATGGCTTTTGACATTGAAATGATCCAAAAAGTATACGCAGAAATGCCTGCTAAAGTTGATGCTGCCCGTAAAGCTTTGGGCCGTCCACTTACTTTATCTGAAAAAATTCTTTTCTCCCATTTACATGCCGATCAACAATTGGCCAATTTTGAGAGAGGTAACAGTTATGTAGATTTTGCTCCAGACCGTGTAGCTATGCAGGATGCAACTGCGCAAATGGCTCTATTGCAATTTATGCAAGCAGGACGTCCGAAAGTAGCCGTTCCTTCAACTGTTCACTGTGATCATTTAATTACTGCCAAAGTAGAGGCAAAACAAGATTTACAAGTAGCCAATGCAGAAAGCAAAGAAGTATATGATTTCTTGGCTTCTGTATCCAACAAATATGGTATTGGGTTTTGGAAACCAGGTGCAGGAATCATACATCAAGTTGTATTAGAAAACTATGCATTCCCAGGAGGAATGATGATTGGTACAGATTCACACACAGTTAATGCTGGTGGTTTAGGAATGATTGCTATTGGAGTTGGAGGCGCTGATGCATGTGATGTAATGGCGGGTCTTCCATGGGAATTAAAATGGCCTAAATTGATTGGTGTAAAATTGACTGGAAAATTAAGCGGTTGGACAGCCCCTAAAGATGTGATTTTAAAAGTTGCAGGAATATTAACCGTAAAAGGTGGTACTGGAGCTATTGTAGAATATTTTGGAGAAGGTGCTACCAATATGAGTTGTACAGGAAAGGGAACCATTTGTAATATGGGTGCTGAAATTGGCGCTACCACTTCTACGTTTGGATATGATGAAAGTATGGGAAGGTATTTATCAGCAACTGGAAGAGAAGAAATTGCAAAATTAGCTGATGGCATAAAGGATTATTTAAATGCAGATGCAGAAGTTTATGCTTCTCCAGAAAAATATTTTGATCAAGTTATTGAGATAGATTTATCAACACTTGAGCCACATTTAAATGGGCCATTTACCCCAGATTTAGCAACTCCTATTTCTAAAATGAAAGAAGTAGCTGCAGCTAACGGTTGGCCAACAAAAGTAGAAGTTGGTTTAATTGGTAGTTGTACCAATTCTTCTTATGAAGATATTAGCCGTGCAGTTAGTCTTGCGAAACAAGTTGCTGAAAAAGGCTTAAAAACAAAAGCAGAATATACCATTACTCCAGGAAGTGAACAAGTAAGATATACTATTGAAAGAGATGGATTCTTGGATGCTTTTGATAAAATTGGTGCGACTGTATTTGCAAATGCATGTGGACCTTGCATAGGAATGTGGGATAGAGTAGGTGCAGAAAAGCAAGAAAGAAATACCATCGTGCACAGTTTCAATAGAAATTTTGCCAAACGTGCGGATGGTAATCCAAACACATTGGCCTTTGTAGCTAGCCCAGAATTGGTGACTGCATTGGCTATTGCAGGAGATCTAACTTTTAATCCAATTACCGATTTTTTAATCAACGAAAAAGGGGAGAAAGTTAAATTAGATGAACCAACCGGAATGGAATTACCAGCCCGTGGTTTTGCTGTAGAAGATGCAGGTTTTCAAGCTCCGGCCGAAGATGGTTCTGGTGTATCTGTACAAGTAGATCCAGCCAGCAAACGTTTGCAATTATTAGATCCTTTTGCTGCATGGGAAGGAACCGATTTAAAAGGATTAAAGCTTTTAATAAAAGCCAAAGGAAAATGTACTACCGACCATATTTCTATGGCTGGTCCTTGGTTAAAATTCCGTGGTCATTTAGATAATATATCCAATAATATGCTCATTGGCGCTGTTAATATTTTCAACGAAAAAACAGACAATGTAAAAAATCAGCTGACTGGAGAACATGGTCCTGTACCAGCTACTCAAAGAGCTTATAAAGCAGCAGGTATTGGTTCAATTGTTGTTGGGGATGAAAACTATGGAGAAGGAAGTTCTCGCGAGCATGCTGCCATGGAACCACGTCATTTAGGTGTTCGAGCAATTTTGGTAAAATCATTTGCTCGTATACATGAAACCAATTTAAAAAAACAAGGAATGTTGGCTTTAACCTTTAATAATAAAGCTGATTATGATAAAATTTTAGAAGATGATACCATCAACATAGAAGGCTTAACTTCATTTGCGCCTGGCAAACCACTGTCTATTGTACTGAATCATTCTGATGGAACTTCAGAAACAATTACTGTAAATCACACTTATAATGATCAGCAAATCGAATGGTTTAAAGCAGGTGGTGCATTAAATATTATCCGTAAGCAAGTAAGTGCATAGAGAATAGTGGATGGAGGAAAAAATAGTTTGTTAACACTTCAAATTAACCTATGGCATTAAGCAGATTTTGGCTGGTAATTATTTTAGCCTCCATCACTTATATTTTTGTTTTATTATTTAGTGGCAAATATTATTCTATCGAATATGCAGTTAACGGAAAAAAAGATGACCCCATAGTTAGAAATGAATTTTATTTAAAAGATTTACCAGTATCCATTCAGGATACATTAAAGAAAGCCAAAGACAATAAGTATGTTATTGGGAAAGACAGTTTATATATACTCGATAATCAAACTGTTCGATTCTGTGTAGGCAAACAAGCAACAGATGGAATTTTACCAACATGCAAGAATACCATATTTGATTTACTCTTACCGTTGATTGCCTATCTATCTTTCTTTTGTGGCATTCTTCAATTATTAATCAATAGTGGCGCGTCAGAGCGATTGGCCAAGTTATTAAGCCCCATTTTTGTAAAAGTATTTCCTGAAATTCCTGCAAACCATCCATCGATTTCTTATATGATGTTGAATTTTGCAGCCAATTTTTTAGGGTTGGATAGTGCAGCAACTCCATTTGGATTAAAAGCCATGGAGAGTTTACATGAACTTAATCCAGACAAAGAAAAAGCCAGCAATAGTCAAATCATGTTCATGTGCTTGCATGCTGCAGGTTTAACCTTGATTCCAACATCAATCATTGGATATAGAGCTGCACAACATGCTGCTAATCCTGCAGATGTAATGCTTCCATGCATTATTACTTCTTTTATAGGAACAATTGCAGCATTGATCATAGTAGGTATAAAACAGAAAATTAATTTACTGAATGTAACCCTAATTAGTTCAATAGGGGTAGTTGTTGGAATTATTACAGGTTTATTATTATACATTACTAAACTCGATTTAATCAATAAAGGTCATTTTACAGGCAATCTTTCTAATGTACTTTTATTAGGCATCATTTTCATTATTCTAGCATATAGCTTTTTAAGAGAAAAAAGATTCACTGATCAGGGCACCAATGTATTTAACTCATTTGTAGAAGGAGCATACGATGGTTTAAAAACAGGACGAACCATTTTTCCTTATATTCTTGGCATGTTGGTAGCTATCTCATTATTTAGAAATAGCGGTGTATTTGAAATTTTAGCTGGTTTATTAGCAAAAGGATTTTTAGCATTAGGAGTAACAAAAGACATTGTAGATGCATTGCCCATCGCCATTTTAAGGCCATTTAACGCAGCAGGTAGTAGAGGATTTTTAATAGATGCAATGAGAACTTATGGCGTAGATTCATTTACAGGTAGATTGGCCAGCGTATTTCAATGTGCAGCTGAAACTACATTTTATGTAATCGCTGTTTATTTTGGAAGTATAAAAGTGAAAAACACTAGGTACACTTTGGGCGCTATGTTATTGGTTGATTTGATCTGTGTATTTGCGGCCATCTTTATGTGCTTATTATTTTTCTAATCTCAATTAATTAATTTGTTTAAGTCGATATTTTTTTTATACCTAATCATTTTTGGCTGCTATATTATATTTACTCGAGTACCAGATTACTTTGATGGAGAAAAATATCCAGCTACAATCTTACTGATACAAGATTCAGCAACCAAAGCAATAAAAAAAATGGCTCGATATGAAATTGCAGGAAAACAATATCTAATTGATGCACAGTATCCTTTCTTAAAATATTCGGCAAAAGAAAAAGTAACAGTAATAGTTGAACATGAGCACGTTGAAAGTGGAGCATTGTATAGGTTTTGGGGATATTGGATTACATGGGGAGAACTTACAATGTCTATCATTATGGCAATTGTTTTATTTCAAGTAGCAGTTTCTATTACCAAAAATCCAACACCAGAATCGTTGATAGAACAGTTGGGGTATAAGGAAGAGAAGAAAACAAAATACGATTAAGAGATATTAAAGAAGATAGATGAAATATGAATTATGAAAGAAGAAAGATGAATTATGAAAGAAGAAAGATGAATTATGAAAGAAGAGATTTTAGATAAAAGAAATATAAAATACAAATAATTAATGACTTAATATCCAATAACGAATAACTATATACAAATGAAACCTTATTTCCGAATGCTGCTATTCTTACTAATTGTAAGTACTGCATGTAATAATAATCCATACAAGAAAACCAATAAATCCTATAAAGAGCAAGCAAAAAAATACAGTTCTATCATTAATACAAAACCTGAAACGCCTATCATTTCAGACTCATTAAAGCCATCTCCATATTGGGTTGGTACCACCAATTTTGGTATAAGAAAACCAAGCTATGTAATCATTCATCACACGGCGCAGGAATCTACAGAACAAACACTTAAAACTTTTACACTTCCTAGAACAGCAGTAAGCGCTCATTATGTTATTGGGAAAGATGGGGTAGTTTATCAAATGTTGAACGATTATTTTAGAGGACAACATGCTGGAGTTAGCAGATGGGGAAACCAATTGGATATGAATTCCGCAAGTATAGGCATTGAACTAGACAATAATGGATATCAATATTTTGATAGCTTACAAATCAAGAGTTTATTAGTGATATTGTCTAAACTTAAAAAAGACTATAATATTCCAACCGCTAATTTTTTAGGACATGGCGATATAGCACCAACTCGTAAAAATGATCCAAACTGGCGTTTTCCATGGAAAACTTTGGCAGAAAAGGGATTTGGATTATGGTATGATGAAATAAGAGACACTGTTCCTGCTTCATTTAATCATATTGTTGGATTACGCATAGTAGGATACGACATCAAAGACACAAGTGCCGCAATAGTAGCGTTTAAAAGACATTTTTTACAAGATACTACAAGAGGAATGACTCCATATTCAAAGGAATTGCTTTATAATTTACAGAAAAAGTATTTTTAACAAAAAACAGCGCTTTAAATAGTTAACAAAAATTGTATCCTAACAGTTGTTAGCTTATTTTCGCATTTCAAAAATATTAACCCATGAATTTTCAGTTGAGTGAAGAACATTTAATGATTCAAAAAGCAGCAAGAGATTTTGCAAAAACAGAATGTTTGCCTGGTGTAATCGAAAGGGATGAATTACAAAAATTCCCACGTGAGCAGATCATGAAGTTGGCTGAATTGGGATTTATGGGTATGATGGTAGACCCAAAATATGGTGGAGCTGGAATGGATACAGTAAGTTACGTATTGGCAATGGAAGAGGTAAGTAAAATTGATGCAAGTACAAGTGTTAGTATGAGTGTAAACAATAGTTTGGTATGCTGGGGATTGGAGACTTATGGCACTGAAGAGCAAAAACAAAAATATTTAACTCCTTTAGCTCAAGGAAAAAAAGATGGCGAATTGTATATTGGTGCATTTTTGTTGAGTGAACCAGAAGCTGGAAGCGATGCCACCAGTCAACAAACAACTGCAGAAGACAAAGGAGACCACTATTTATTAAGTGGCACTAAAAACTGGATTACCAATGGCTCCTCAGCATCTGTATATTTAGTAATTGCGCAAACAGATCCAGCTAAAAAGAGCAAGGGAATCAATGCATTTATTGTAGAAAAGAATTGGCCAGGTGTTACTGTTGCAGCTAAGGAAAATAAATTAGGAATTAGAGGAAGCGATACCCATACCATTTTATTAACCGATGTAAAAGTGCCAAAAGAAAATAGGATAGGAGCAGATGGCTTCGGTTTTACTTTTGCTATGAAAACCTTAGCTGGAGGTAGAATTGGTATTGCTGCACAAGCACTTGGAATTGCAAGTGGTGCTTATGAATTAGCATTAGCATATAGCAAACAACGCAAGGCCTTTGGCAAAGAAATTATGCACCATCAAGCAATTCAGTTTAAATTAGCTGATATGGCTACAAAAATTGAATCTGCACGCTTATTGTGCTTGAAAGCTGCTTGGGAAAAAGACAATGGATTAGATTATACATTGAGTTCTTCAATGGCAAAAGTATTTGCTAGTGAAGCTGCCATGTGGATTAGTACAGAGGCAGTACAAGTGCATGGTGGTTACGGTTTTGTAAAAGAATATCATGTAGAACGATTGATGCGAGATGCAAAAATAACTCAGATCTACGAGGGTACGAGTGAAGTTCAACGAATTGTAATAAGCAGAACTATCTTAAAATAAATGAAACGATATAGTATTATTGGATGCTTATTAATGTGTTGTTTTAATATAAATAACATTTGTGCAAAATCCAATGATACTTTATTAACGTTGCAACTATTAGAAAGAATTCAGACACTTCAAATGTCTAGTGATGGGGTATTTCCTAAAGGAACTTTTCCAACTTATAGAACATACGCTTTAAATAAGGATAGACAAAAAGCTGATAATAATGCATTTTATACAGGTCTTATTGTTTTTACCCTAGAAAATATAAAATCAAAACTGACCAACTATCAGCAACAAATAGTTGAAAATATTTCTTCAAAAGCAAGGCCTACTTTTACTAAATTCAAAAATCAAAATGGAAGAAATACCTATAATTTTTGGCCTACCGATACCCCAGTAATATTTCCTAATTCAGGTTGGATGAATCTTTTTAATAAGAGGCAAGCACTACCAGATGATTTGGATGATACTGTTATGATATTAATGGCATTAAACGAAAAAAAATCTACTGCAGATTCTATACATCAATTGATGCAATTGTTTGCCAATAATACTTCTAAAAAAATTAATTCCACCCTTTCATCTTTGTCTGAAATACCCGCTTATTCAGTATGGTTTGGAAAAAAAATGCCCATTGATTTTGACATCTCTGTTCTGGCTAATGTATTGTATTTTGTTTCACGTTATCAATTACCATATACTCATGCTGATTCTGCAAGTGTAGAATTGATTGAGAAAATTTTAAAAGAAAATATCCACTTATCGGAAGCCACTGTTGTTTCTCCACATTACGGAACTCCAGAAATTATTTTATACCATCTTTCAAGATTAATGGCTTCCACTACTATACCAGCTTTAGAAAATTTTAAGCCGGATTTGATCCAACAAGCAATTAGTTTACAACAAAATGATCAACCACTGTTAAATCATATTTTATTGTCATCATCCTTAATAAATTGGGGGGTAAAACCTGATACAAGGATAGTACCTTCAGTTAAATCTTTACAAGAAACAATTGAAAATGAAAATTTTTCTTTTTTTATTGCAAATATGGCCTCTATGTTGCCACTCCAGTTAAAAAAAATCTTGACAGCTAGTACATTTGGTAAATTTCAGTATTATTGCCCAGCTTATAACAATGTGCTTTTTTTAGAGAATATTGTTTTGTACAACTCAATTAATCAATAAAAAAGTAATTTATCAGATGCCTATTAATGAACTACAATATAAAGAAATCATTAAATGCTTTAGTAAATCTAATACTCATCTTATTGCCGTAAGTAAAACCAAACCTAATTCCGAAATTGAGCAATTGTATGCATTGGGACAGAGGGATTTTGGAGAAAACTATGTTCAAGAATTGGTAGACAAACAAGCAGCATTACCCGCAGATATCAATTGGCATTTTATTGGGCATTTACAAAGCAACAAAGTAAAATATCTTGCTCCATTTGTTTATTTAATTCATGGAGTAGATAGTTTAAAATTGTTGCAAGAAATAAATAAACAAGCACTGAAAAATAATCGAACAATTGATTGTTTATTACAAATGCATATTGCAGAAGAAGAAACCAAGTTTGGTTTGGATGAATCTGAAATAGAATCGATTAAAATAGCGCTACCATCTTTAAAGAATGTTCGTATTGTTGGTTTGATGGGTATGGCTTCTTTTAGTGAAGATATGGGTAAAATTAAAAGAGAGTTTATGCATTTAAAAAATCAATTTGATTCAATTAAAATCTGGGCAGAAAAAAATAAAATGGATTCAACAAGCGATGGAATCAACATCCTTTCTATGGGAATGAGTGGCGATTATCAGCTAGCCATTGAATGTGGATCCACCATGGTAAGAATAGGCAGTTTACTATTTGGCGCAAGAAATTATAGCAATTAACGGATTCAAAATATAGATCACATTGCATTTTAAGCGCCAATTACCCAATATTTTGTTTATTTTTTTACTGTTTTAGCATAATCTAAAACAAGATTTACAAATGCGCTAACTCCCACATCTAATCTAGAATCACTTATTATAAAACTTGGTGTATGATGATCGGGGGCAGCATCAAAATTTGGAAACTGTGCATCTCTAGCTCCTAAAAAGAAAAAAAATGAAGGTGCTTTTGTACCATAAAAGGAGAAGTCTTCTGCACCAGTAACCCAATTGGTTAATAATACATTTTCAACTCCTCCGGCTGCTTTCTGCAAGGAGGGAAGACTTCTAGCAACTAATTCGGGGTCGCTATAAGTTACTAATGTTTTGGTATCGATGCTTACTTCTGCTGTTGTTCCGTTGGCTTCTGCTATATTTTTTGCAATCAACTTTATTTTTTCATGCACCATTTTTTGTACCTGATCATCCAAGGTTCTAATGGTTCCTTCCATAATAGCTTCTTCGGGAATAATATTAGATCGAACACCTGATTGAAATTTGCCAACAGAAACTACAACAGGAGATTTAGTAATATCAATATTTCTACTAACTATGGTTTGTAACGCTTGAATAATTTCAGCACTTACTACAATCGGATCAATGGAATTCCATGGATATGCGCCATGACTTTGTTTACCTTTTACTTTTATGGTAAACCAATCAGAAGAGGCCATAGTAGAACCAGGCTTATAATAAATTTTTCCAAGATCATATTTTGAATTGATATGAATACCAAATACAGCATCTACTTTAGGATTATCCATCGCGCCTTCTTTAATCATGAGAGGAGCACCACCTTCTTCAGTTCCTGGAGGGCCTTCTTCTGCAGGTTGAAATAAGAAAACAACAGATCCACTAATCTCATTCTTAATTTTACTCAATACTTCTGCAGCACCCAATAGCATAGCTACATGAGAATCATGACCGCAGGCATGCATTACCGGTACAGTAGCTCCATTGTATTCAGATTTTGCTTTGGAGGCAAATGCCAATCCATTTCTTTCTTCTACTGGCAAGCCATCCATATCGGCTCTTAAAGCAATAACAGGCCCTGGTTTACCACCTTTTAAAACACCTACAACACCAGTTTTTGCAACTATCCTTGTACTAATACCAAAACCTTTCAGTGCTTCTTCTACTTTTTTGCAAGTATTAAATTCTCTATTTCCCAATTCTGGGTACTCATGAAAATAGCGTCTCCATGCAACTACTTTAGCTGTTTCATCTTTGATTAATTGAGCTAGATTGGATGTAGTATTTTGAGCATCCAATGCAGTAACTACCAATAATAAAGTGGCTAGTATTGTTTTTCTCATGTTCTAGATTTTATGATAAGGAAGATACAGCATTTTTTCACATTGATGATGTATTGAGGTTCTATATGAATAAAAATAATTTCTGTGCTATATAAAGATAATTTCAAACAAACTGCTAGAAAAATATATGGGTTAAGTTGAATGCTCTATTATAAAGTTTAGCAAAAAACTTAATAAATGGGGTCTACTTAAATTCACCATAAACCAATCTTAGGGTATCTGCAATTTCCCCAAGCGTACAATTATTTTCAACGGCATCAATTACAAATGGCATTAGATTATCGGTACCTTTTGCAGTGCTTGAAATAGCTGCTAAGCAAGCTTTTACTTTTTCTTGATTTCTTTGAGCTCTTAATTGAGCCAATTTTTCTGATTGAATAGTTCTTATACTATCATCAATCTTAAATCCAGGAACTGCCAATTCTTTTTCAACCAAAAATTTGTTTACCCCAACAATAATTTTTTGGCCATTTTCTATATTTCGCTGGTATTCATAAGCACTTTGGGCAATCTGATCTTGCATATATCCTTCTTCAATTGCAGAAACACTTCCTCCAATGGCATCAATTTTATGGATCAATTCCCATGCTTTAGCTTCAACTTCATTGGTTAAGGATTCGATAAAATAACTACCTGCTAAAGGGTCTACAGTATCTGCAGCTCCAGATTCAAAAGCTACGATCTGTTGGGTTCTTAAAGCTATTCTTGCAGCTTCCTCAGTTGGAAGGCTTAAAGCTTCATCATAGCCATTGGTATGTAAACTCTGTGTGCCTCCTAAAACAGCAGCCAAAGTTTGTATGGTTACTCTACTAATATTGTTTTGCGGTTGTTGAGCAGTTAATGTAGCCCCACCAGTTTGTGTATGAAAACGAAGCATTAATGCTTTTTCATCAGTAGCACCCAGGTCTTTCATGATCTGCGCCCACATTTTTCTTGCTGCCCTAAACTTTGCAACTTCTTCGAATAAGTTATTATGCGCATTAAAAAAGAAGGAGAGGCGTTTGCCAAATACATTGATATCTAGTCCTTTAGCAAGGGCTGATTGAACATATGCTTTACCATTACTCAACGTAAAAGCAATTTCCTGAACTGCCGTACTTCCGGCTTCTCTAATATGGTAACCAGAAATTGAAATTGTATTCCATTTGGGTAAATGATTACTACACCATTCAAATATATCGGTGATGATGCGCATTGAAGGTTTTGGCGGGTAGATATAAGTACCTCTAGCGGCATATTCTTTTAATATATCATTCTGAATAGTACCTGTTATTTTTGATAGATCTGCACCTTGCTTTTTAGCCAATGCAACATAAAATGCCAATAAAATAAATCCTGTAGCATTGATGGTCATAGAAGTACTTACTTTCTCTAATTCAATTCCTTTAAACAGTATTTCCATGTCGGCTAAACTGTCTATGGCTACACCAACTTTTCCAACTTCGCCTTCGGATAATGCATGATCGCTATCATAACCAATTTGTGTTGGTAAATCAAATGCCACACTTAAACCCATTACTCCTTGCGATAATAAATAATGATAACGCTTATTGCTTTCTTCTGCTGTAGAGAAGCCAGCATATTGACGCATTGTCCAAAGTTTACCCCGATACATATCTGCCTGAACACCTCTAGTATAAGGGAATTCACCGGCTAACTCATTATTTGCTGAAGATGAAGGCAAATCTTCAGAAGTATAAATCTTCTTGATTTCTATCCCACTATCAGTATATAGTTTATTTGCAGACATGCTTATTTAGTTCAAAGGTTAAATGTATTTTTTTGCTTCAAAGCTCAAGGCTTCACTTACCAATTCGTGTAAATTGGCTTTGGGTTCGTTTACTAAGAAATTCAATAGATATTTCTGTAGATCCATGCCAGTAGCTTCTGGTGCCAATTCTTGAGCAACCTGATTAATATATAAGATATTTTTCTCCTTCAAATTTTTAAGTGCGTTCCATGCTTCTGGTGTTACGTAAATTTGTTGGGTAACATTATAATCAAACTCTTCTCGAATATTTTTGGTTAAAACAAATTGCATTTCACTGGCCGATAATCCTTGGCTTGGCGTTCTGCTTATTAGATTGGGTAAGGCAATACGATCAACCAATAAAATGAGTCGTTCATAGGCTTGTAATTGTAATGGACTATTGTGTCTAGGAGCGTTAGTAATTGGTTCCACCTTTTTGGGTTGAATTACCAAAATATAGAGCAAATACCCTACAATAGCCAAACCTAATATGATGCTTAATAATGTACTATTATCCATGCTCAGAATCTATTTCAACGAAGATAAGACTTAACGGGGTTATTGGTTATTGAGTTATTTCTAGTTTCGAAAATTGGTTCTCCAATTCCAAGAGTACAAAATCGTACCTTTATTCTTTAAATATTCGATTATGGAATCCACATTAATAGCTAATGTTCCAGTAACGCTTACCGCGGGAGCAATATCAGAAATCAAAAGACTGATGAGTGAACCTGATTTTGACACTACACAACGTTTAAGAATTGGTGTTAAAGGGGGCGGATGCAGCGGAATGACTTATGTATTAGGCTTTGATAAGGTTGAAGCTGAAGATGAATTATTTAAAATTGAAGGATTGCCTTGCATAATGAATAAAAGCCATGGTTTATATTTATTTGGAATGGAAGTAGATTGGCAGGGTGGATTAAACTCTCGTGGATTTACTTTTACCAATCCCAATGCCAGCAAAACTTGCGGATGCGGAACTTCTTTTGCAGTATAAAAGCTTATGGAAAAACGTAGATTATCTAAATAAACAACAGCAGTATTAAATCAATTATAACTTATCGCTATTAACTTTTCTCCATTAAAAAACCCGTTCATTTGAACGGGTTTTTTGTTGTATCAATTATGTGATTATTTTTTTGCTTCTGCTTTTCCTAATGCTCTTCCACCACCAAAATCCACTAGAATAGGAGCTGCTACAAAAATAGAAGAATAAGTACCAGTTATAACCCCAACCAACATCGCGAATGCAAATCCACGTGTTACTTCTCCACCAAAGATGAATAAGATCAAAATGGTTAAGAACACGGTTAATGAAGTCATAATAGTTCTACTCAAAGTTTGATTAATTGCTTTATTGATAATTGAAGCATTATCCACTCCAATCATAATTTTACTGTCTTCTCTAATTCTATCATAAACAATTACTGTATCATTCATAGAAAAACCAATTACAGTAAGTATGGCTGCAATAAAATGTTGATCAATTTCTAATGGGAAAGGAACAACTTTTCTCAAGAAGCTAAATACAATTAAAGTAACAAATACATCATGCAATAATGCAACAATGGTTCCTAAAGAATATCTCCAGTCGCGGAAACGAATGAAAATATATAAACAGATGGCAAAAATTGCAAACACGGTTGCCTTGGTTGCCCCAGCTTTTAAATCATCAGAAATTGTTGGCAATACTGTTTGAGAGCTTTGCTTGTAGGTAGTTTCAAATGTGTTAAAACTGGTTCCTTCAGGTAAATGCTTTTTTAATCCAGTGAATAAAATTTTCTCTACCAAAGAATCGATATTGCTGCCATTTTCTTTGATTTTGTAAGAAGTGGTAATATTGATTTGATTTTTGGTATCTACTGTTTTTATTATTGGAGCCTCCCCAAATACTGCTTTTAATTCATCACGAATTTCATCTGGATTCACTGGCTTGTCGAACTTAATAGTATAACTACGACCTCCAGCAAATTCAACTCCTTCGTCGAATCCATTGAAGAAAGAAGCGATGCCTAAGACTAGAATCACAAGAGATAAGCCGTATGCATACTTTCTATATTCAATGAATTTATAAGAAGCATGTTTAAAAATACTTTTAGAAATTCCAGTGAAATATTCAAAATGTCTGTTCTTATTAGTATACCAATCAGTAATTAGTCTTGATACTAAAATTCCACAGAATAAAGACAAGAGAATACCGATGATTTGTGTAGTTGCAAAACCAAGTACAGGGCCAAGACCAAAATAGGCAAGTATTACTGCAGTTAATAAAGTAGTAACGTGTGCATCCAATACAGGAGATAACGACCTTCTGTATCCATCATTCACTGCACTTGCATAGTTTTTACCCTTCGACAATTCTTCTTTGATACGCTCAAAAATAATTACGTTGGTATCTACTGCCATACCAATGGTTAACACCAAACCGGCTATACCAGGAGCTGTTAAAGTAAATCCTAAGGCACTTAATACACCAATAGTAAATAGCAAGTTTAAGATCAATGCAATATTAGCAACCCATCCACCAGTGTTGAAATACAACAACATTAATGCGAAGATTACAATAAATGATATCAAGAAAGACATTGCACCACCTTTGATAGATTCTTTACCCAAAGTTGGCCCAACAGTTTGGCTCTGAACGATTTTAGCAGGAGCTGGTAATTTACCACTCTCTAGTATTTCAGAAAGATCTTTCGCTTCTTTGATGGTATAGTTTCCACTGATTTGAGAATTACCAGTAGTGATAGGATCGTTTACGTTTGGAGCTGAATAAACAAAATTATCCAATACGATAGCAATTGGCTTACCAACATTACGAGTGGTCATTTTAGCCCAGATCGCAGAACCAACTCTATCCATATTCATCTTGATAGCAATTCTTCCACGCTCGTCGTAATCTTGAGATGCACCAGAAATATGATCTCCTTCTAACTCTGCTTGACCATTGTCTAGTGTTTTAATTGCATAAAGTGTTAAAATGTCTTTTAATTTAGGATCATCTAATTCTGCTTTACCATATAAAAATTGAAGATTAGAAGGGAATTTAGATTTTACTGATTCCATCCTAAAATAATCATTCAAGGTACCAGTATCTTTTGTTTGAATATATCCAATTGCAGCAGGGAAAATAGTTTTTCCATTATCTGCACGATAAGGCTGAGAGAATTGAATTAAACGAACAATTGGATTAACATTTAACTTGGCTTTTGCCGTATCTGCTTTTGCTGCTCCAGATTTATTGGTATCAGCAGACAAAGTTGAAATGGTAGCCGTTTTAGTAGTATCTGTTGAAGTAGATTTTTCAGTTGTAGCTGTAGTAGTTTTATTTGTAGTATCAATTACTGTTAAAGCTTTTGCACCATTCAAATAATCTTGTACTGATTTATCCGCTGCCACAATTCCACTTTGAACATCATTGTTCTCTAAAGTATATACTTCAAAAAATTGTAAGTTAGCAGTAGATTGTAAATAAGATCTTACTCTTTCTTTATCGCTTACTCCAGCTAATTCAATATTAATTCTGCCTTTAGCTGCATCAGGATTAATGTTATTTGATGCAACGCCAAAACGATCAATCCTTGTTCTTAAAATTCTAGTTGTATTGCTAAAAGCTGCATCAGCTTGTTTTATTAAATAGTCTTCTACCTTAGAATTAGAATCATCTATTTTTAAAGCACCATTACTTCTTGCAGCAAATAAAGGAGCCAATTTTCCATCGGGGCTAACCTTCTTGTATTCTTCTAAAAATAAAGCAATCAAATTAGCGCCACTATTTGCCTTACGGGCCACAGCAGCATCCAATGCTTTATTTAAATTAACATCTTTGGTATAGTTAGACAAAGATTTGATTAAAGCATCTAAGCCAACTTCCATGGTAACACTCATACCGCCTTGCAAATCCAATCCGAGCATTAACTCTTTTTCTTTTGCACTACGATAGGTTGTTAAACCAAAAGCCAATTTAACATCTTTGGTACTATCCAATAAACGTTGTAGTCTTTCTTTTTTAATATCGGCCAAAGAATCTGCGTATGCAGATTGCATTTCTTTATTACCCGGATATTTTGTTTCGGGAGAAGGATAAGACTTTAGCCAGTTGGTGGCTTTAACATCCATTTCAGACTCATGGCTTCTTACAAACCATGTAAACGATAATTGATAAAGACAAATTAATGTAAGTGCTATTGCAAAAAAACGCA
>JBILRH010000047.1:0-12388 GCA_044372715.1 Sediminibacterium sp.
AAAGCCGAGAAAAAAAGATATAGCAAACTAATATGATAGCATATTTAACACCCAAAAAAATCATTGAGTAAACAATGGCCAAGGTATCCATAGTTCTAGTTAAGCCATTAAGTTCTAAATCTGGTTGAGGGGGGCGCTCTAAACCTCCAATACTACCCTTATCTTGATCTTGTAAACTATTATAGCCATTGCTAGAAGGATAAACCAATACATGCAAAATAAAAAACAAAATTGCCGCTTTATACCAATCAATCTCCCTAAGCATACTCAACGCAAACCAAAAAACAGGCATCAGGAAAAATGAAAAAGGAAAGCGGAGTAATTGTATGGTTGATTTTTTTAGCATACTGTTTATTCTAGCTTGTACGTCTGATGCATATCGGGTATTTCAACATTTGAAAAATGCTTCCTTCTTAATCGAATGGCAAAATCTTGCTGCACTTCATATTCTCCATGTACTAAAAAAAGCGTTTTTACTTGAGCGGGATCTTGACATGCTAAGAACTGACAAAGATCGTCGTAATCACCATGTGCACTCATATTTCGCATTGAGCCCACTTCGGCAACTACCTCAAACATTTCACTAAATATTTTAACATCCTTTACACCGTTCATTAATTTTCCTCCCAAAGACCTTGGCTCGCAATAACCTACTAGTAAAATCGTATTCTTACTATCACCAATATTGTTCATGATATGGTGCTTAACCCTACCTGCGTCTGCCATGCCACTTGCAGAAATAATCACACAAGGTTGATTTAATTCATTCAAGCGTTTACTTTCATCAACCGTTTTAATAAATGTTAGTCCTGTAAAATCAAATGGATCAGCATCAGATTCCATTATTTTTCTTATTCGCTTATTAAAATAGGTAGGAAATTTTTTTAAAACTGCAGTTGCCTCCCTACTTAGCGGACTATCAACAAAATATGGCAGTTTGGGTAACCTATTTTCAATTTCCAATTGATTTAATGCAAACAGTAATTCTTGGGTTCTACCTACACTAAAAGCTGGAATAATGAGCTTGCCTTTTTTTTCTATACAAGTATGCTTAATCCAAGATTCTAAACCATCTACCATACCAAATACTTCGTTGTGCAATTTATTCCCATAAGTGCTTTCTAAAATAATATAATCAGCTTGTTCAAAAGTTTGAGGAGAACGAAGAATAGCATCATTGTACCTACCCACATCTCCACTAAAAGTAATATTGGTAGTTTTTCCAGCTTCCTTTATCCTAAGATGAACAACCGCACTACCAATAATATGACCAGCATCTGTAAATAAGCATTCTACCCCTTCGCAAACCTGGGTCCAAATATTGTACTCTACTGTTTTAAATAAATCCAACACTTCTTCGGCATGCTCTAAATCGTATAAGGGTTCAAATGGAGGCAATCCTTGCCTGGCCCTTCTTTTATTAATGAATTTGGTATCGTCTCTTTGAATTACAGCAGAATCTTCTAATAGAATAGCCCCTAATTCTTTAGTAGCTGGGGTTGAGAATATAACGCCCTTAAATCCTTCCTTGTATAGTTTAGGAACTAATCCAGAATGATCTATATGAGCATGAGATAAAATTAAATAATCAACTGTTGCCGCATCAAAACCAAATTCAGCATTCAATTCAATTGTTTCTTTTCCCATTCCCTGAAACAAACCACAATCGAGCAATATTTTTTTACCATTTTTCAAACTCAACAAATGCTTAGAACCAGTAACTGTTCTTGCAGCCCCATGAAAACTAATATTCATAATGATTTTGCTTTAAAACTCCAATGAATAATAAACTCAGATACTTTTTCTCCCTGTTCATTAGTACCAACAGATGTGCAGGCCAAGGTTCTCCCCTCGCCTGTTTGAATACATTCTTCAATTACCGATTCAACTGCTGCTCCATCTTTACAAGTGAAGGAAATGAGTCCTGTAGCTTTTTTAAAAAACTTACCTTCCATTCCTACTACCAACATGCTCACGGTTGGTTTTCTTTTATACGTTTGACCAACAGCAAATAAACCAGTACTCATTTCTGCAGCCATTGATTGTACCGCAAAATACATGGAACGAAATGGGTTTTGATTTAACCAATTGTGTTTTACTAAAATCACAGCCTCGCTAGAAGTCAATTTCCCAACTCGCAAGCCAGCAACAAATGAAGCTGGTAATTTTACCAGTTTAAAAAAAGTAAATTTAAAAGGATTGGTAATGGTTTTTTGAAATTGATCAAACTGTGGATTCATCGCAATAATATTGTTGTTGGCAAATATTTATCCTTTTCAAGTTAAACATTATTTTAATTACAACAATATTGCAGCCAATAGATAATCTGCTACAAGAATTAAAATACAGCTAACTACTACCGCACTAGTACTAGCACGTCCAATTTCCAGTGCACCACCCTTAACATTGTACCCAAAATAAGCAGAAATGCTGCTAATAATAAATGCAAAAGTGTACGCTTTATACAAGGCAAAATTAATATTGTAAAAATTGAGGCTCTGCCTTAAACCAATATCAAATATATCAGTAGCTAAAATACCCGCTAAATTACCCGCTGTTCTACCACCCCAAATTCCCAAGACTGCAGAGATAACTACTAAACAAGGAATTACCAACAATGCGGCTAAGATTTTTGGCATGATTAAATAACTCTTGGTATTAATACCCATTATTTCTAATGCATCTATCTGTTCGCTAATTCGCATATTACCCAGTTCACTGGCAATTTTACTTCCAATAACGCCAGCTAATACAATGCTCAATACAGTTGGAGATAACTCCAATATCATACTATCTCTAACAATTTGAGCAATTGTTGTTTGAGGAACCAACGGACTTACCAACTGATAAGCTGTTTGAACCGTTGTTACAGCTCCTAGAAATAGAGAAATAATTACTACAATTGGCAATGCCCCAAAACCAATTTCAACACATTGATGCATAAACTCTTTCCAATACATTTTGCCATTCTCAGGTTTGGTAAACATGCCTTTTAACATTAAAAGATAAGCGCCAAAATGATTAAGGAAAGTTGACATAGAGAATAATGAATTAAGAATTATGAATGATGAAGGTACGGTTTATTTTATACGCTTTCTTCGCTTCCACCAAACGCTTCTTTGCACCTGCTCATGTGTGTCTATCCTGCATTTTAATTGTGCATCCACTACCGCAACCATTGCCATATTGATGATATTACGAACAGAACTTCCGAGTTGCAAAACATGCACTGGCTTTTTCATCCCCAATAAAATAGGCCCGATTGCATCTGCCCCTCCTACTTCTTTTAATAAATTATACGCCACATTTCCTGCAGTTAAATTCGGAAACATCAACACATTTACATCTTTATCCACCAATTCACTGAAAGGATAATTGTCTTTTAATATTTCTTTATTGAAAGCCAAACTTCCTTGCATCTCTCCATCAACAATCAAGGAAGGATTTCTTTGCTTTAAAATTCTAGTTGCTTCCGCTACCAATTTTGCTTCTGGAGAATCACTGCTTCCAAAATTGCTATAGCTCAACATGGCTATTCTTGGTGTAAGATTAAAATTTCTTACTTCTTTTGCAACCATCATAGTAATATCCGCTAATTCCTCTGCACTAGGGCTAAAATTAACCGTGGTATCAGCTAAAAACAAAGGACCTTTTTTAGTGAGCAACAAATACATGCCAGCAATTTTATTAACCCCTTCTTCTGTGCCGATTATTTGTAATGCAGGTCGAATAGCTTCTGCATAATTTTTAGTAAGTCCTGACAACATTGCATCTGCATCTCCTGTTTCAACCATCATACAACCAAAATGATTTCGGTCTTTCATGATCTTACAACTCTCATATTGATTAAACCCTTTCCTGTTTCGCTTATTGAAAAAAAGTTGGCCATAAAACTCGCGTTTTGATTCCATCTCCTCACTTCTTGGATCGATGATTGGAATATCTGTTAGATCCAGATTATTTTGTTCAGCGATTTTATTAATTTTAATAGGGTCTCCTAATAAAATTGGATAAGCAATTCCTTCATCATAAACAATGCTGGCTGCTTTTAAAATTTTTAAATTATCGGCTTCAGCAAAAACCAAACGCTTTGGATCTTTTCTTGCTTTGCTACCAATTACCCTAATTAATTGATTATCGAGACCCAATCTTTTATTTAATTCCAATGCATAAGCATCCCAATTGGTAATTTCTTTTTGCGCTACACCACTTTCGATTGCAGCTTTTGCAACAGCTGGTGCAATGGTAGACAATAAGCGAGGATCAAGTGGTTTAGGAATGATGTATTCCGGACCATAACTCATATTAGTCTGGTTATAGGCCATGTTTACAATATCTGGAACTGCAGAACGAGCCAGCTCGGCCAACGCCCTTACTGCAGCCAATTTCATGGCTTCATTGATTTGGGTAGCCCTAACATCCAATGCTCCTCTAAAAATATATGGGAAGCCCAAAACATTGTTTACCTGATTAGGAAAATCAGATCTTCCTGTAGCCATAATTAAATCCTTGCGCACAACGATAGCCTCATCATAGGTGATTTCTGGGTCGGGATTAGCCATGGCAAACACAATAGGATTCTTTGCCATCGATTTAACCATTTCTTGTGTAACCACATTACCCACACTCAATCCTAAAAAACAATCGGCATCTTTCAACGCTTTTGCCAACGTCCAATCAGTTTTCTTCACAGCAAATTTTGATCTAATTGGTCCTAAATCCGTTCTGCCTTCATGTAGCACACCATCTTTATCAAATACAATAAAATTTTCGTATTTAGCTCCTAGAGCAACATACAATTGTATACAAGCCATGGCTGCTGCACCGGCACCATTAATTACAAAACGAACTTTTTCAATTTTCTTTTTCTGCAAATGCAAAGCATTAATCATAGCAGCACTGCTAATTATGGCAGTACCGTGCTGATCATCGTGCATTACAGGAATCTTCATCTGTTCTTTTAACTGCTGCTCTATATAAAAACACTCTGGTGCTTTTATATCTTCTAAATTAATGCCCCCAAATGTGGGTTCTAATGCTTTTACTATTTGAACAAATTTCTCTGGATCTTTTTCATTAATCTCAATATCAAAAACATCTATATCTGCAAAAATCTTGAACAAAACCGCTTTCCCTTCCATCACAGGTTTACTTGCAGCAGGCCCAATATCACCAAGCCCCAAAACTGCTGTTCCATTGGTAATTACGCCTACCAAATTCCCTTTAGCTGTGTATTTATATACATCTTCAATATTATTGAAAATTTCCTTGCAAGGTTCTGCAACACCAGGGCTATAAGCCAATGATAAATCTCGTTGTGTTTTGGCTTCTTTAGTAGATACTACTTCAATTTTTCCTGGTCTACCACTAGCGTGATATTCCAATGCTTGTTCTCTTCTTAAATCAGTTTGTTTAGACATATTATCAATTCGTTAAAATCTGGTTGAAAATAATTTATACATATGCACCTAAATAAGCCATCATTCCTATTCCTATTTCGATGGCATTTTCATCAATATCAAATTTAGGAGTATGCACTTGATGTACAATTCCCTTAGCTTCATTTCTAACACCTAAACGATAAAAACATCCAGGTATTACTTGTGTGTAATAACCAAAGTCTTCTGCGCCCATCCGCATTTCTGTTTCTTCTACTTGGTCTTTTCCCATGAACTCATCAGCCAATTTCCAAGCTGCTTCTGTAAATACAGGGTCATTGTCTACAGTAGGATAACCGATATCAATATGTAAATCTAATTCAGCCCCCATACTTTCAACTATACCTTTTGCTTGCTGACGAATCAATTCATGAGCTTGGTATCTCCATGTTTCATCCATTGCTCTAAATGTACCCATTAACTTAACTTCTGATGGAATTACATTGGTGGTATTGCCTCCTTGTACAGAACAAATAGACAAAACAGATGGTGATAATGGATTTTTATTGCGTGATATGATTTGTTGTAAACCAACGATTAAATGTGATGCAATTAAAACTGTATCTGTGGTTAAATGAGGCGCTGCGGCATGTCCGCCTTTTCCACGAATAGTGATGTAAATTTCATCAGCACTAGCCATAACCCTTCCTTTTCTAAAACTTAATTTTCCTACGTCCAATCCCGGATGCACATGCAAACCTATAATTCCCTTTGGTCTTGGATTATCCAATACCCCATCCTTAATCATATAACTTGCGCCTCCTGGATTTCTTTCTTCACCAGGTTGAAAAATTAATTTTACTGTTCCCTCCCATTCATCTTTTAACTCATTCAAAATTTTTGCCGCACCCAATAAAATACTGGTATGTACATCATGTCCACAAGCATGCATTACACCTGTATTAATTGATTTATAGGGCACATCATTCTCTTCTACAATTGGCAATGCGTCCATATCTGCTCTAAGTGCAATAACCCGGCTCTCCGGATTTTTTCCACAAATAATTCCTACAACACCAGTTGTTGCTAAGGTTTCAAACTCAATTCCAAATTCTGTTAATTGCGCTTTTACAAATGCAGCGGTATTTATCTCCTGATAACTCAATTCTGGATTTGCATGTAAATGTCTACGGAATAGAATTG
This sequence comes from Sediminibacterium sp., assembly GCA_044372715.1. Classification (GTDB taxonomy): domain Bacteria; phylum Bacteroidota; class Bacteroidia; order Chitinophagales; family Chitinophagaceae; genus Sediminibacterium. The sequence goes on from JBILRH010000047.1 coordinate 6,582, forward strand.
CTTCAGGAGCATATTTTTTAGCAAGTTGCTTTATTTGATCTTGGAGCATTAGCATCAATTAAATTAAAAATTTATTTCATCTTTTGGATAGTATTCTATCGCATCTTCAACAATATATACCCCCTGAGGAAAATATGTATTCAATTGCTTACGCAATTTTTCAGCTTCTTCTCTTTTAATAAAATTTCCAATTCTTACTTTGAAATTTGGTGACTGAAAAATGATATAGGTTTTATGTTCAGGAAATTTATTCATTAAATCAGTTTTAATAGCAGATGCATTATCTCTGCTGTTGCTACTACTAACCTGAATTCTAAATCCCTTGTATTGCCCACCACTCGTCATCATCGAAGTTCGCTTATTCACTTGGGCCTGCTTGGAAGTTAACAAATCCATTCTGGCATCTTTAACAACAATTACAGTATCATTTGCAAACACTATAGAAGCCATCATTAAAAAAATAGCTAGATATAAGTATCTATATGTGTTGAATAAAACCATAGTTTAAAGTTACCGAAAATAAAAATTAGCTATTAATATCCACTTGCAAAATCGGCATTTGCACCATTTATTATATTGATACTCGCACTAGTTCCCAATCTAGTAGCTCCTGCTTCAACCAATTGTTTGGCAAATGCATAATCCCTTATTCCTCCAGAAGCTTTTATTTGAACATTGGATGGTAAATGCTTTTTAAACAATTGCACAGCTGCTAGGCTAGCTCCTTGTTCGGCATATCCAGTGGAAGTTTTTAAATAATCTATCCCTGCAACTCCGTAGAGCTCACAACATTTAATAATCTCATCATCAGTTAGCACTCCAGCTTCAATAATCACTTTTAAAACTTTTCCCTTATTCTTTATGATTGGCATGATATGATTCAATTCATTGGCTAGATATTGCCAGTCGGCGTTTTTAATAGCACTTATATTGGCAACCATATCCAATTCATCTGCTCCATCTACAATAGCCAAAACAACTTCTGCCAACTTTGCTTCTACTGCTGAATAGCCGAAAGGAAAACCAATAACAGTTGCCAATTTTACCGAACTATCTCCTAAAAATGTTTTGGCCTTTTTCACAAAATTGGGCGGAACACAAACCGCAGCAAATTGATAGTCGATTGCTTCTTTACACAATTGCTCAATATCACTGAGCAATGCAGTTGGCTTTAATAAGGTATGATCTATGTAAGCGTTTAGTTTCATTAATTCCAATATCTCTTAATTCATAATGCTGCTTTCATCTTTTATCTTTCTGCTTTCTTCTTTCATCTTTTATCTTTTATCTTTCTGCTTTCTGCTTTCTTCTTTCTTATTCCCTTCCATGACATGCTTTAAACTTCTTACCACTTCCACATGGGCAAGGATCATTTCTTCCGATTTTTGGACCCACTTTTACAGGCTCTTGTTTCACCGGACTTGGATCGTAATAATCATTTTCATTTGCACCCAGATCTTGACCAGCTGCATCAACTGCTTCTTTGTTGGCACTCATTCTACTCATATCAGTTTTCTGCTGGCGCCCCTCTTTTAATTCATCTCCTTCAGCCAAAGGAATACCTGCATGGCATAAGAACTGTACAATATCCTTGTTTACCTCACCATCCATTTTTTTGAAAAGATCAAAAGCTTCCATTTTATAAATCACCAATGGATCTTTTTGCTCGTAGGTGGCAGTTTGAACACTTTGCTTTAAATCGTCCATAGAACGTAAATGCTCTTTCCATGCATCATCAATAAAACCAAGGGTAATCGATTTTTCCAATGCATTCAAGAGCTCAGCACCATTTGTATTCAATGTTTTGTCCATATTGGCCAATACTTGCATTTGCCTTCTGCCATCGGTAAACGGAACAATTACATTATCAATTTGCGAACCCTGTTGCAATTTAATATTCTTGAATACAGGAACAGATTGAACCATCAAATCCTGTTTTTTTCTTTCATAATTGGTAACTGCTTCGGAATACAACTTTTCAGCCAATTGATTTTCAGCGCTTCTACTCAATTCTTCTGCACTAATCGAAGAATCGATTCCAAAGTTTACAATAACTGCCAATCTAAAACCTTCATAATCATTTTGCTCTTTAAATGCACTTACCAAACCTTCCGCAACACCATACATTGCATTGTCTAAATCCAATGCCAAGCGCTCTCCAAACAAAGCATGATTTCTTTTTGAGTAAATCACTGTTCTTTGTTTATTCATTACATCGTCGTATTCCAACAAACGCTTTCTTATACCGAAGTTATTTTCTTCAACTTTTCTTTGTGCACGTTCTATCGATTTAGTGATCATGCTATGCTGAATTACTTCTCCTTCTTTATAACCTGCAAAGTCCATTACTTTAGCAATACGCTCGCTTCCGAACATACGCATTAAATCATCTTCTAAAGAAACAAAGAACAAAGATGATCCTGGATCTCCCTGACGACCAGCTCTTCCGCGCAACTGACGATCTACTCTTCGAGATTCATGACGTTCTGTACCTAATATAGCCAGCCCACCAGCTTCTTTAACACCTGGCCCAAGTTTAATATCCGTTCCACGACCTGCCATATTGGTAGCAATAGTAACAGCTCCTGCAAAACCAGCTTCAGCAACAATCTGTGCTTCTCTAGCATGCTGCTTTGCATTCAATACATTGTGCGGAATTTGTTTTTGGCGAAGCATTCTACTTAACAATTCACTTACTTCAACAGAAGTAGTACCCACTAAAACCGGTCGTCCAGCAGAAGTTAGTTTTACAATCTCTTCAATTACTGCACCAAATTTTTCGCGCTTGGTTTTAAACACCAAATCTTGCTCGTCTTTTCTGATGGCAGTTACATTGGTTGGAATGCTTACAACATCTAATTTATAAATATCCCATAACTCTGCTGCTTCTGTTTCTGCAGTTCCAGTCATACCAGCTAATTTGTGGTACATCCTGAAATAATTCTGTAAAGTAACAGTAGCATAAGTTTGAGTTGCTGCTTCTATCTTAACATTTTCTTTCGCTTCAATGGCTTGATGCAATCCATCGGAATACCTTCTTCCATCAAGTATACGACCTGTTTGTTCATCCACAATTTTTACGCCTCCATCCATTACTACGTATTCAACATCCTTATCAAATAATGTGTAAGCTTTTAATAATTGTTGAACAGTATGAATTCGATCGGCTTTTACGGAATATTCATTAATGATTGATTCCTTTCTATGTAATTTTTGTTCTGCATCCAATGATGCATCTTTATCAACAGCAGCTAAACTTAAACTGATATCAGGCAATACAAAAAAACTAGTATCTTCTCCTGCACCAGTTATTAATTGAATACCCTTATCTGTAAGTTCTACGGAATTGTTTTTTTCATCAATATAGAAATACAATTCTTTATCGGCAATAGGCATTTCTCTTTGCTGATCAGCCAAATAAAAATTTTCCGCTTTCTGCAATTTCACCCGCATACCTGGCTCACTCAAGTATTTAATCAATGCGCTATTCTTTGGCAAACCTCTATGTGCACGGAATAGGGCCAAACCTCCATCTTTAGGATCGTCATTGCCTTCCCCGATTTTTTTCTTGGCCTCTGTTAAGAAATATTGTGTTGCTCTTTTTTGTGCATCAACCAATTTTTCAATTCTTGGCTTCAATTCAAAAAACTGTTGTTCTCCTGTTTGATGCCCAATCGGACCTGAAATAATTAAAGGTGTTCTTGCATCATCTATCAATACAGAATCCACTTCATCCACCATTGCAAAATGGTGTTTTCTTTGAACCATTTCTGCTGGGCTATGCACCATATTATCTCTCAAATAATCAAAACCAAATTCATTATTGGTACCATAAGTAATATCTGCCAAATATGCTTTTCTTCTTGCCTCACTATTGGGTTCGTGCTTATCAATACAATCTACTGTTAAGCCCAACCATTCAAAAATGGTTCCATTCCATTCACTATCTCTTTTTGCTAGATAATCATTCACCGTAACAATATGCACTCCTTCTCCAGCTAATGCATTTAAATAAGCTGGCAAGGTTGATACCAATGTTTTACCTTCTCCAGTTGCCATTTCAGCAATCTTTCCTTGGTGCAAAACGCTACCGCCAATTAGCTGTACATCGTAATGAACCATATTCCATAGAACAGTTCCACCTCCAGCTGTCCAAGTATTCTTAAATTCTACTTGATCACCTACTATAGTAATGTATTCTTTTCTAACGCTTAGATCTCTATCAAGTTGAGTTGCTGTTGAACTCAACACTGCATTTTCTTTAAATCTGCGAGCTGTTTCTTTAATTACGGCAAATGCTTCCGGTTGAATTTCACTAAGTGCTTCTTCTATTTTTTGATCTCTCTCTTTTTTCAGCTTATCAATTTGCTGATAGATACTGTCTTTACCATGAATATCATTTTCAGGAAGCAAATCTGCTGCTGCTTTTTGATCAGCTATTGCCGCATCAATTGAAGCAAGATGCGTTTGAATCCTTGCTTTAAATGACGTGGTTTTGGCCCGAAGCTCGTCATTTGAAAGGGTTTGATACTGCTGAAAAAACTGATTGGCTTTTTGAACGATGGGCATTAAAACCTGCACATCTTTTTCACTTTTACTACCACCGAATAACTTAGAAATAAACTTCAACATATAATAATTGCTCTAATAAGAAAAAATTTAACAGTCAAACAGCGTGCAAAAGAGATTTTTTAGCCAATTTGGCACCCTGATTGAGAGCCGGCAAAGGTAAGCTTTTGATTGAGACCAACATGAGACAAGCCATCATTCTATTTTGTATGTTAATATTGGGCCTTATAATGGGCAATATTGCTTATAGCCAACCAATTGTACACGATTCTTTAACTGCGGATCGAATCAATAAAAATAAGACCAATAGTACCATTTTAGCTTTTTGGGCAGGGTTGAACATCATTCAGGGCAGCATTTCAGCTACCAATGCAACCGGCGCCGATCGGTATTTTTTTAAATCCAACGCATATTGGAACCTTGTAAATATGGGTATTGCTGTTTACGGGCTAGTTGGGGTTAGAAAAGAGCTGAACCGAACAATTGGTTTTAATGAGAATCTAATTGCTCAACAAAAAACCGAAAAATTGCTCTTATTCAATACTGGACTAGATTTGGCCTATATAGCTTCAGGATTTTACCTAAGGGAAAGAGGGGCCAGAATAAATAGTGAATCGGCAACAGGTATTGGAAATAGCTTACTCTTACAAGGTGCTTTTTTACTCGTATTTGATCTTGTTCAATACGGAAATCACCGAAAAAATGGCAAAATATTAGAACAAAAACTGGGCAATTGGCAATTGGCTGCAAGATCAAATGGGATCGGGATTACTTATCAGTTTAAATAAGCCAAGTTTGTATTGGAATTTATGACCGATTTGGCTACTTTTGCAGCCCAAAACAGTACTATCGTATGGCAGGTCAATTAAAAGAGGTAAGAAATAGAATCAAAAGTGTACAAAGTACGCAGCAAATTACAAAAGCCATGAAAATGGTGAGTGCAGCCAAATTGCGTAGAGCTCAAGATTCAATTACCCAAATGCGCCCTTATGCTAAAAAATTGCAAGAAATGCTTAGCAATATTGTTAGCAGCATAGAGGGTGGGATGACTTTAGCATTGGCAGAAGAAAGAAATGTAGAAAAAGTATTGTTCATTGTTGTAACAAGTGATAGAGGACTTTGCGGTGGTTATAATGCCAATTTGATAAAACTCACCAAAAGCACCATTGATGAAAAATACGAAGCTCAATATAAAAAAGGCAATGTACATATTTGGAATATTGGCAAGAAAGGATATG
>JBILRH010000174.1:0-3245 GCA_044372715.1 Sediminibacterium sp.
ACAGCCCTTTGATTGGATTGAATCGCTTTTGCATAAAATGCCATACGCGTATGTGCATACATTGCATCTTTTGTAAAAAAGCGGTATTGTAAATAAGCATCTTTAGCTGCATAATTCGTCCCTAGATACACAGATAACTTTTTGCTTAAACCAAATTGCAATTGGGTATACTGATTATCGCGACTGCTATTGCCGCCCATCTTTTGAAAGTTATGCTTGATTCCTAATGCATTGGCAGGCTTGGTACTAGCTGGCTCTGAAAAGACATAGAGTTCTTGCGCCTTTAGATTTAAACTTATGCAACACAAAATCAACAAGTAATAAAAGCCAGCCTTTAATAAAAGCCTATTCATAGACCAAGCTTTGAACTCCAAAACCTGCATCAGTCACAGCAAGTTTAATTTGATCTACATCTACTTTTTTACCTGTTTTAAAAGTCATCTGGTACATTGACTTTTCAATATCCACTTTCACTTCTTCAACAAAATCTAATTTAGATAAGGCTTTAAAAATAGCTTTAGAACACATGGAACAAGTTAATCCTGAAGCAACCAAGCTCACTTTTTTAATATCAGTTGGCACCTGAGCAGAAGTTGTATTTGCCTCGCGATCATATTTACAACATTCGTGCAATGCATCATATGCAGCTTTAGTAGCTGTTTTATGTTCCGTATCGTATCCAACAGCTGCAATAGCAGCTTCGATTTTATCTAAACTGGTTTTGTTGTCAAACATCAGGGTCAACAATTTAGCGTCCATATCCCAACTTGCATTGGTTGCACCAGCAGCTTTAGCTGCTTTTTCGATGCTAGATTTACACATGCCGCAATTGCCCGCCACTTTTAATTTTGTAGGAGTTTGTGCATGTACAATTGTTATTGTAGCTAATAAAAAACTAAAGAATACAACTATTTTTTTCATAAAATGATTTTAAAAATTCGATAAAGATAATTTTAGAGTATAGATGGAAAATAAAGCAGTCCATACCATGAAAAGCTTTATATAGCAACTATTTGTCAAATAGGTCTTATACATACTGATAAGTCCTAATAAAAATAAAGTGTAGCTAAAATCAAATTAAGTAAAGACAGTCTAGCGCGTAGAGTGGCGGACTGGAGAAGAGTTGTCCTTTTTTTGAATAAAACTTTTTCTTCACTATAGAACCAGATGGAACAACAACACTCAGTTGATTGTAAAAATCAAATGGCGCAGGTAATACAATTTGTAGACTAGTAAATGAAAAAGAAGCACCAGTTGTGGATTGATGTTGATCTTGTTTTTTTACAAAAGTAGATTGCTCATTACAACAAGTATCTTTTTTGTTGGTCTTAGCACATGCACATTTTTGAACCTTACCCGCACATAGATGTGTTTTTACAGTGGCTCCAATACTAGAGAAACTGTAAACAAACAAAAGGAGTATGGTTAAAAATTGCTTCACCCTACAAAGTTAGGACTAATTGATAAAATTCCACCAAATACCCACCCTTAACCAGGTACCAGTGCCCGGATAATTGGGTGCCGTAAAGTTATACCTAGAACCTAATTGATTACTAGTAGCTAATAAAGTATTTAATTGTTCCATACGAACATACCCTTTAAATCGCTTGATTCTAAAGTTTAAATACGCATTGGCAATAGGCCTATTGCCAGTGGTATACTGATCTTGGAGGTAGAATTGTCCTGTTAAAGGCATATAATTATCTGCTTGAAAATTAGAGTGATAGATCAATTCTAATCCGGTAGATAAATATAAATTTTTAAAGAAGTTGCCTTCGAAAGCAAGTCTTTGCCTTGTTAAAATCAAAGGCAAATGCACTGGCGCATCAGGATCTACTAATTGCACTGTCAATTCATTGTACCAATTCCAATGACGACTTAAAGGTATTTTATTTGAAAGACTGCCTTTTACATAACTCAAGGTCTTATCATAAACTAGCGGCTGAAACCCAGATCCATTGTATTGAAAATTTTGTATAAGCTTATATTGAAAAGCTGCAGTGAATCCGTTTTTATGTTGTGCCCATAATCCACCCAACTCTACTATATTTTCTTTTTGAATCCCCTTTAATTGTAATAAAGGAAAAGAGGTCAACCCTAATCGATTAAAGGAAGGAGTTCGATTGGTATTTTGCATCCAAAGTGCTAATTTATCCCCTTTCTTATTGACCAAAGAATTGAATGAAAATTGTGCTTCATAATCTCCTGCATGGTAGCCATTCAAAAATAATTTGCCCCCCGCTTCCACATCCCAGCGTAAATTTTTAGTCTTGTTCTTATACACACCAAGTCCATATAAGTCATGATTTGCCCATTGAACAGCAGTGTCGTTAAAATTCATTTGCAGGTACCCCACACCTACTTGTAAAAATTGATTGGGGTTTGTTTTTTCCGGGAAAGAAACTAAACTAAACTCATTGGTAAACCTTTTCCAGTTGTCTTGAAAAGAAACAACTGCGCCAATAGGTTGCGTATAATTAAAGAAAGTTTCGTAATTGTTTGCAGTTGGATTAGCGTCTGAAAAAAGGAATTGATTGGACTGGTATTTGATTTCATTTTGAAATCGGAGTCTTGGATAAAACAAATAAGTGGTGATGGTATCTTTAACCAGGGAGTCCTTTTGTCCTAAATCATAAGTCTGTTTCCAAACAAAACTATTTTCCTTGTAAGTATTACCTGTGGCAATATTGGTATTGAAAGGATTTCTAAAAGAGGTGCCGCTCACTCCTAAACGCGTCTCTAACTCGTATGGATTGTTTAAAGAAAGGCTATCAATTAAAGCGCTATTCACCAGTCCTCCATTTTCAGAAGAAGCTGATTTATTAATTAACATGACCCAATAAGATGCATAGCGTTTTCTTTTGGATTGATAATTTGCAGTTAAACGCATATTGTTCAGGTTCGCATGCTGGTTTTTTAAATTTCCTGGCGCATTGCTAAATCGATAAGCAAATGAATAATTGAACTGCTGTGTCTTATTCTGCGTGTGTAAAATCTCCATCAACTGCTCCCCTTTGCCTCCTAATAAATAACCAAGCTCTGTATAGGGTTTTGTCGTTTGAAAAAATGGCGTTTGTTCCAAGGTATAATTGTAGGCTTCATATGCCCTGAAACCCGCATCCCATCCTCCTTTTTGCAATGGATTAAATAAGTAGGACCTTGTAGCATTTCCTAAATTACCAAGATGGTATTGGGTATATGGTAAAATGAACTTGGAATAGAAATCATTTACATTGCTATCCAGC
>JBILRH010000049.1:0-12340 GCA_044372715.1 Sediminibacterium sp.
TACCATATTTCTTACCATAAATACAGTAATGGCCCAGATGAAGAAACTGCATTGAGAAATATTGAGCAAATCAATTACGGAATTGTTCAGGCAGATAGCATGATTTATCTCAACAGAGGATTTAACCTAAAAAAGGGTACAAAGTTTCGCAATCAGGGTGTTGTAGTAACCATTCAAGTTCCTGTAGGTAAAAAAATCGAACTCGATAGAAATGTATATAAAAGACTGAATTGGTTTAACATCAATCAAAATAACCGCGATTATGATTGGGAAGATGATTGGAATGGAAACGATTCTAGAGGATATAGTTCTAATGTAGAATATATCATGACTCCAGAAGGATTAGAAAGAACTAAAAAAGATGAAGATAATCTAGATAGCAACAACGATGATAATGATTCAGAAAAAAACGCCGTTGAAGAATTTAAGAAAAGTAAAGAAGAATTAAGAAAAGAATACGAGCGTAAGAAAAAAGAAGCGGAGGATTTAAAGAAAGAATTAGACAAACCAGTAAACAGCACTCGCTATCGTTATCAAAAAGCAGCTTATGTAGAACCCAATTCAACCAACCCTAAGTTGATAGGAAAGGGAAAAGATAATGGAGATATATATGATTTAGGATCAGAAGGAAGCAGAATTTCCTTACTGTATGTACAATCATAAACTCGGTTGGAAAAGGTTGGATTAGGAACCCCGTCTCTTGTTTGAGATGGGGTTCTGTTTTTTTCACTTATTTTTGCCACTCAAAAAAAGAGTATAATGAAGAATACCCCTTTTACACAAAAGCATATCGATTTGGGAGCAAAGATGGCTGAGTTTGCTGGATACAATATGCCAATTAGTTATTCAGGCATTAATGATGAACATGCAACAGTGCGCAAAAATGCAGGGGTATTTGATGTTAGCCATATGGGTGAGTTTATTTTGAAGGGAGAACATGCGCTTGATTTAATTCAACGCGTAACTTCAAATAATGCTTCCAAATTAGTGAATGGCCAGGCTCAATACAGTTGTTTGCCTAATAATGAAGGTGGTATCGTTGATGATCTCATTGTGTATTGCATCGAGCAAAACAAAACATACATGTTGGTAGTAAATGCTTCCAATATAGAAAAAGATTGGAACTGGATAGTGGCCCATAATACCAATCATGTGGAGATGCACAATATCTCCGATAAAACTTGTTTATTGGCCATTCAAGGACCCAATGCAACAAAGATTTTACAAACCATTTGCGATACCGATATCATGAACCTCAAATACTACACATTTGTTAGAGGTAAAATGGCCGGTGTAGACAATGTGATTATCAGTGCCACTGGTTATACAGGATCAGGTGGAGTTGAAATTTATTTTGAAGACAGTAATAACGCGGCCAATATTATTTGGGATGCCATTTTTGAAGCTGGCAAAGAAGCAGGCATCAAACCAATTGGATTAGGAGCCCGCGATACACTCCGTTTAGAAATGGGTTATTGTTTATATGGCATGGACATCAACGATACTACTTCTCCTTTAGAAGCAGGACTAGGATGGATTACCAAATTCACCAAAGCGTTTACCAATAGCGAAGCTTTGCAAGCACAAAAAGCAGCAGGTGTAAGCAAGAAACTGATAGGATTTGAAATGTTGGAAAGGGGTATTCCGCGTCATGACTATTTAATTAAAGATGCAACAGGAAATACCATTGGCAAAGTAACCAGCGGCACTCAAGCCCCCTCCTTGAATAAAGCTATTGGAATGGGTTATGTAGCTACTGAATATGCTGCAGTTGATAGCGAAATTTTCATCGATATCCGCAACAGCTTGGTAAAAGCCAAAATAGTGAAAGCACCTTTTGCATAGCCGATCAAAAAATGATATAGTTGAAGCGGGGGTTGCAAAAGCTAAGATTCGGTATAAGTTAATAAATTGTACGTTGAGCTCCTATCAACCAATAACTATCTATAACTGTATGATGACTACTTCATCTTTTCCAATCATTTTATAACCATAATCATAGCAACAAGTATAAGTACCCATTTTATGGTGTTTTTGTTGATGGGTAAAATGTGCAGTATTAAATCCATGCAAATACAATGTATTAACAGGAACGGTTTTCTTTAGCGGAAGCAAAGAATGGATATTCGCTAAGATGCGCCTGTTTCTTTGCAACAACAAATTGATTTGTCGAATGCATTTATTGGTTGGGCCATTTTGCGCATTGTGAAAACTTGTTCTACAATAACTATTACAGAACTTTTTATCGGTTCTTCCAATAATCTTTTTGCTACAAAAGCAACAGCATTTTTCTTGCATCGATAGGATATTTATAGGGGCTCAAACGATGCACAAATTAGTAAACTCAATAGCTAAGCAGATAGTAGAAATACTTGTTCATAGAGCATTAATAACGGAATTTGTTGATGTAAAAAAACAACTGGTAGCTTAAGAAAATTACAACAACGCATCAATATTTATAACGTTTATAAACACTTACAAACATTTACATACGCAAGTAGATGTTTAAAATAACCCTCACTCCAAAATTGCTTTTCATATTTGTATTGTTAACGGCAGTACTTACTGCTGAATTTTAAAAAATCAAATAACTGAACCGTTATGAACGCAATGAAAAACAAAGTCCAATTAATTGGCAACCTAGGTCAAGACCCTGATGTAAAAACAATTGGTGAAGATAAAAAAGTAGCACATTTAAGTGTAGCCACCAACGAAAACTACCGCAATGCAAAAGGCGAAAAAGTAACCGATACCCAATGGCACAATGTAGTGGCCTGGGGTAAGCTGGCAGATATTGCTGAAAAGTTTTTGTTAAAGGGTACCGAAGTAGTAATTGAAGGCAAACTGATTAACCGAAACTATACGGATAAACAAGGTGTTAAAAGATATATTTCTGAAGTGCAAGCCAATGAGCTATTGATCTTAACAAAAAAAGCCTGAGCCATTTCGAAAAGCTCGATTTAATCCGCCCCCGTTTTAGTTCAGCAATACCTTACATCATTCAATAGGCGGGTATGGCCCCATCCTGCCTGTCCTATTGATAGTAAGGGCTGATCATCCAATATACGATTGGGCCCGTTACTGCTACATAAAACCAAAGTGGCCAAGTGATTTTTGCCAATTTTTTATGTCTTGGAAATTCGGCAGTTAATGCCCTATATGCTGTAAATAAAATAAATGGCAATATGATAGCAGCTAAAAAAATATGGGTAATCAAAATCACATAATAAATCACCCGCACACCTCCTACAGCCAGTTTTTCATCATCAGAAACCAATCCATCATGATTGGTATCCCCAAACTTTGCTTCTCCTGCAAACAAATGATGCGCTATATAAGACAATAAAAATAGTACCGATAATACCAATGCAGTCATCATCAATTGCTTGTGCAATACATAATTTTTCTGCTTAACAGCTACCAATGCGGCCACCAACAACACTGCAATTGTTGCATTGATAAAAGCATTGGCCATTGCAAAAAGATGTACATCAAAACCTATATTAACATCCAATTTTACCTTGCCAAGAATTACAACAACAGTAAATACCACTGCAGAAAAAATGCCAATCAACCAACCAGCCATTTTATCATTCTTCTCAATACTCGCTTTTAACATAACTATTTTTATTACTGATTTAATATTTAAAAAAAATTATAGCTGTAAGTTTTTGTTTTATCTATTATCATCCGTTTATTTTTCTTCTAGAACGCATATAAACCATAAAAAATATTACCGAAACAACTATAATTAACCATAACCAACTCAAATCGATGATATCGCGGAACACACTGCTTTTTCTATTTTTGTCCTTTTCTAACAATAACAGTCCAATGTCTTTCGATAATTTCTTCAACGAATTAGAATCCAATCCATTATAATAACCACGTACCACATAATCTCTATCCAATAACACAAATCGGCTTGTATGCACAAAATCTGGTGAAATAGGTTCTTCCGAAAACTGATCAACTTTTAATTCATTGAAAGCAAAATCATAGATCGCTTTTTTATTGCCCGTTAACATCCACCAGTTATCGTGATTTACGCCAAATCTGTCTGCATAGTTTTTTAGCACTGATACTGAATCATTTTCAGGATCAACTGTAAAAGACATAAAATGAACAATCGATGTGTCTATCTTGTTGCGCACATTCCCACCTTTTTTAAATGATTGTTGCACTTTTGCCATATTACGGGTAAGCATTGGGCAAATACTTCTACAACTGGTAAAGAAAAAATCCAATACCAAGATTTTGCCTTGCTTGTCGTATAAACTTACTGTATCCCCTAACTGGTTGGTTAGTTGGATATTGGCTGTTTTATGCCAAATACTGTCATCAACTGTTTTACCTCTTTGCACTTTGGTAACCACAGTATCCAATAAATAATGGCGGGGAAGATCTACAGCATTCTCGCCGTATGATTTTAATAATAAGTAACATGCAATTGGAATTCCCAAAGCAATCATTAATCCTAAAATAGCTTTTTTATTCATCGTTTTTTGATAAGAAAAAACCATCCCAAGAATGGGGATGGTTCAAACAATTTAAAATTATTGAGTAATCTTATTCGCTCTAATGTCCCGCTTTTTCTTCCGCTTTCTTTTCTTCTCCGTGCTTTTCATCTGCATGCTTAGCTTCACCATGACTTGCGCCAGCTTTCTTCTCAACCTTAATAGTACTTTGCTCTTTGAAGTGAGGATCATATGTATTGCGCAGATTTCTGAATGAATTTCCATCATATAAAAACGCAGCAATAAACCATATGAATAAAGCCAATGGAACAACAATCGTCATAATCAAGTTCTTTAGCTCATGTTTCAAGTGCATAAAATAAGCAACAATATAAAAAGCTTTAGCCATCATCAAAATAACAATAGTGCCTTTAATAGCCAATCTGAAAGATTCTTGATCCAATGGAATACCAATCATCCAAAAACCTAGAACCAATTCTATAATAGTTAAAACAGTAAGTATTACAGTAACTTTTATAATTTCTTTAGTACCTCCGCCTGCGTGCTCATCGTGTTCTGCAGTATGTGCCATAAATGCTTATTATTAATGTTAAAATATTAAATCAAATAGAAACAGGTAAATACAAATACCCAAACAAGGTCTACAAAGTGCCAATACAATCCGGCTTTTTCAATCATCAAGTAATGACCTCTTTGCTCGAACTTATCGGTTAATGTCATTATCAACATCACGATATTAATAACAACTCCACTTAATACATGGAACCCGTGAAATCCTGTAATGGTAAAAAAGTAATTGGTGAAATTGGTTGTAGAAGCCGTTCCATCATGATTTAAAAATGGATTGCTACCCCACCAAGCACCTTCGTGGTGCAAATGGTTCCACTCCCAAGCTTGACAGCTTAAGAAAGCAATACCACCAATAATTGTCCAAATTAAATTTTTAGTAACCCCTTTTTTATCCATGTTATGACCAGCCTGTACAGCTAGAACCATGGTTACCGAGCTAATAATCAAAATAAAAGTCATTATACTTACAAACACCAATGGTGCATTTGCTCCCTCAGGAGCATAAGGAAAACTTTTAAAAACTTCGTTGGGGTCAGGCCATCCATTAGTAGAGAAACGAATTGTTCCGTAAGAAATAAGGAATGCGCCGAATGTGAATGCATCACTCATTAAAAAATACCACATCATTAATTTTCCATACTCAACGTTGAAGGGGCTTTTACCTCCGCTCCAAGATTTGGTTACATGTGCTGTTGCAGTTGTTGCCATATTGATCGTAAATTTCTGTTGCAAAAGTATTGTGTAGCGCTCAAAAAAAATGCATAAAATGCAAGTTTTTTGTAATTATCCTATCCAATTATAAAAAATGAATAAATAGATCCATAATATATCTACAAAATGCCAGTAAGTACTCACCATATCGATGGATAAACTACTGTAATTCTTCACCCTACTGATATATGCACGTATCACTATCACCAATATAGCAATAACTCCTCCTAATACGTGCGCCATATGCAATCCAGTAATTACCAGCAAGAATGAAGCTGCTGAATTACTTTTACTACCTACTAAAGCTATATTTCTACTTTCTAAATTCAAAAATCCGATCACCTGTAAGGCCATAAATAAAACGCCTAAAATTGCAGTAGCTGTGATTAAGCTTCGGTATCTGCCCATTTCACGGGCTTTGAATGATTTTTGAGCTAAATGCACGGTGATACTACTCAGCAAAATCACCCCTGTTGAATACCAAAATACCAATGGTAATTCAAATTCCAACCAAGTACTTTGGTTCTTTTTTACAATATAGGCACTGGTTAATCCGGCAAACATCATTACAATGCTGCCCATGGCTACCCAAAGGGTAAATTTCTGTGGGTGAATTCTTTGTGGCTCTTTGGCCTGAACACTTGTCATATCTCTTATCTTTTATCTCAATTTCTACTTTCTGCTTTCTTAATTCTTATCAGCAAGCATCGCCAATAGAACAATTGGCAAATAAATATAACTGCTGAACATCACTCTTCTAGCAGCTTTTACATCCATAGTATAATACAATCTTGCACTTTGAACAACCATAAATAAATTACATGCCAAGATGATCCATAAACTGGTAATGCCCGTTAAACCATAATAATAAGGCAAAACACCAACCGGAATCATTAGTACGGAATACATTACCGTTTGAACGGCAGTGAATTTTGTTGGACCAGTGGCAGATGGTAATAATTTGAAACCTGCCTTTGTATAATCATTATGCGATACCCATGCAATTGCCCAAAAATGGGGGAACTGCCATAAGAATTGCATGCCAAATAAAATCCAGCCACCTGCACTAAAATCATCGTTCCCAGCCACCCATCCAATTAAACAAGGCAATGCTCCGGGAAATGCGCCAATTAATACTGCAATAGAATTGATTTTTTTAAGTGGCGTATAAATAAATGAATATAAAAACAAACTAAAAGCCGAAACCAATGCTGCCGATAAATTAAAAAAATACCACATCATGGCCACCCCTAGCACCCCAGCTACAAAAGCAAAAATATATGCTTCTTGTTGAGACATAGAGCCATTGGCTACTGGTCTTTTTGCGGTTCTTTTCATCAATGCATCCGTATCTTTTTCAACTGCCTGATTGATTGCATTGGCGCTACCTGTAACCAACATGCCCGCTAAAAATAGTATGCAGATTATTGCCCAATTGTATTCAACAACTTTAGGTGCTAATAAATAACAAATGACGCAAGAGAAGACTACGGTAAAACTCAGCGTGAACTTAATCAACAAAAAATAATCCTTCACTTTAGCAGCAAGTGAAAAAGAAGATGAAGCTATCGGTTGTTCAGAACTATTTTTCATGCGCGGCACTTCGTTTAAAAACAATGCTCCCGTATTTTCGGGAGCATTGAAATATTTCTACTGAAAAAACCTGAGTTGTTTTTTCAGCTTTTCAATTAATGTTGACTTTCGTCGGCTCCTACTGGTGTAGTTTGAGGAATAAATTCTTTCCCGTCTTTCGCATAGTCATAAGCCCAACGATGTACTTCTGGAATTTCTCCTACCCAGTTACCATGACCTGGATTGATTGGAGTTGTCCACTCCAATGTATTGGATTCCCAAGGATTAGGATTGGTTAGTTTTCTTCCTTTGAAAATAGAATAAAAGAAATTAAACAAGAACAAAATTTGAACTGCAAATACAATCATTGCAACAAAACTGATGAATCTATTCAAATCACCAAACTGATTGAAACTTTCCCAAGCACTGAAATCATAATATCTACGAGGCATACCAGCTAATCCTTGGTAATGCATTGGCCAGAAAATTAAATAAGCACCAGCAATTGTTGCCCAAAAATGTATGTATCCTAGTGTATTATTCATTTGTTTACCGTACATTTTAGGAAACCAGTGGTATATACCGGCAAACATTCCAAACATACTAGCAACACCCATTACGATATGGAAGTGGGCAACCACAAAATAGGTGTCATGTAAGTGAATATCCAATGCAGCATTACCCAACCAAATACCTGTTAATCCACCAGAAATAAATAAACTTACAAATCCAATGGCAAATAACATGGCTGGAGTAAAACGTATACTTCCTCTCCATAAGGTAGTTAGCCAGTTAAATACTTTAATAGCAGAAGGCACTGCAATCAATAAAGTAAGCAATACAAATATTGAACCCAAGAATGGATTTAATCCTGTAACAAACATATGGTGAGCCCATACTAAGAATGCTAAAATAGCAATTGCAAACAATGAACCAACCATGGCCATATAACCAAAGATGGGCTTGCGTGAATTCACTGATAAGATCTCAGAAACCATACCCATTGCAGGTAACAAAATGATATATACTTCTGGATGTCCTAAAAACCAAAATAAATGTTGATATAAAATGGCGCTTCCACCTTCATTTGGCAAAGCTCCTACTCCATTGATAAATATATCAGAAAGGTAAAAACTTGTTCCAAAATTTCTATCAAAAATTAATAAGATAAAGCCTGAGAACAATACTGGGAAAGATAAAACACCCAATATTGCTGTAAAAAACAATGCCCAAATGGTTAAAGGCAAACGAGTCATGCTCATACCTTTGGTACGCATATTCAATACAGTAGCGATATAGTTTAATCCGCCTAATAAAGAAGAAACCACAAACAAAGCCATTGAGATCAACCAAAGATCCATACCTGTTTTAGAACCAGGAGAGGCATCACCGAGAGCACTTAATGGAGGATAGGCAGTCCAACCGCCACTGAATGGACCTGTTTCTACAAATAGAGAAGACAGCATTACAAGGCCAGCTACAAAGAAGAACCAATAGCTCAACATATTCATAAATGGTGAAGCCATATCTCTTGCTCCAACTTGTAATGGAATTAAAAAGTTGGCAAATGTTCCACTCAATCCTGCGGTTAATACAAAGAATACCAACACGGTTCCATGAGTTGTTACTAATGCATAATAAGCTTCTGGCGTAATCTTTCCGCCAGCTGCCCATTTACCTAAAATATCTTCCAACCAAGGGAAAGTACTGTCCGGATAACCCAATTGTAAACGGAATAATACACTCATTAATCCACCCAACACGGCCCAAACCATTCCTGTAATAAGGAATTGCTTTGCAATCATTTTATGATCTTGGCTAAACACATACTTGGTAATAAATGTTTCATGATGATGGTGTTCACCATGATGATCACCATGTGCATCGTGGTGAACCTCTGTTGTAGCATGTGTGTGTAATACTGCTTCGTTACTCATACACTTGATTCTTTATTTTTTTAACAACTTTCACAATAGAAGGTTGTTGCTTGTTCTACATTTTTGCGATTACTTTTGATGCTGCTTCAACAGGCTTAGCTGCCAACTTTAAAGAGTCTGCAGGTTTAGCCATTGAAGGATCTTTATCCGGAAACGCCGTATAATAATATGGCTTGATGCCAACCATTTTAGCATCGTATTCTTCTTGATCCAACACTTCTATAACTCCTTTCATTGAGTAATGACCATTTCCGCACATTTGATCACAACTGATCTCGTAAGCAAAATTTGGATTACCTGTTATTTCTTTCATTTCCTTGGTAGTGTATTTTGGTGTAAACCACAATGTAGTCGGAATACCAGGTACAGCATCCATCTTCATTCTAAAATGCACCAAACCTACATCATGAATTACATCTCTTGAACCAATAACTAATTTTACTGGTTTACCTTTCACCAAGTACATGGTTTGTTCTAAAACCAAATCATCATGCGATAATTGATCTTCCCAAATAATGCCCAAAGTATTACTCGCGTTATCTATATTCTTGAAATACTTTTTTCCAAAAGTGGCATCCTTACCTGGGTAGCGAAAAATCCAACCAAATTGTTTTCCGGTAATTTCTACTACCATTGCATTTTGAGGAGGCTCGCCCGTGAACAAAAACCAGTTACGTAAACCAATAGTTACCAATACAGTTAACACAATAGCTGGGATGATGGTCCAAATTAATTCTAACTTGGTACTGTGCGCAAAGAAATAAGGTTTTCTATTGTCTGTTTCTTGGTATTTATAAGCGAACCAAAATAATAAAATTTGTGTTCCGATAAATACTAGTCCAGTTACCGCAACTGTAGTCATTAACATAGAATCTACTCTTGCGCCTTCAACACTGGCAGCATCATGCGCCATCAATGTTTTACCAAAATAAATTTCATTACAATACCAAACACCAATAAGGCCCAATACCAAAAACACTACCATCAAAAAACCATTGATTTTATTGTCTTGCCTCTGGCTTTTCTTTTCTCCCTTTAGCACTGCTACATACTCACTGGCTTTAGCAATCTGAAAGATTACCAAAAAAACCAGTACCGATACCGCGATGATTAAAAACATTGTCATAGTCTTATCTATATTATCTTATTCTAACAATTAATATGCCCTACAGGTTTATTTAAACCTGATGTATAACACTTTCTTTTAAATATGGATGGTATTTTGGAATCAAAGGTTTGCTAGCCAATGATTTTCCTACAAACAATATCATCATACCTACAAAAAATGTTAAAATTCCAAAATCCAACCAACCCAACTCTACATGCTCCTTCATTAATGATCCCATAACCATTTGGTAAAAATCGATCCAGTGACCAAAGATGATTAAAACTGCCATAAAAGTTACTAATGTGTAATTTCTTTTAGCAGAACGCTTCATCAATATCAACAAAGGACATAAGAAATTAATAATTAGGTTAAAAAAGAATACACCTTTGTATGGCCCTTGTACACGGTGTTTGAAATAAACCGTTTCTTCAGGAATATTGGCGTACCAAATAAGCATGTACTGAGAGAACCATAGGTAGGTCCAAAATATGGAGAAAGCAAACATGAACTTACCAATATCGTGCAAATGCTCTTGACTGGTTAATTCCATATAGCCTTTATTTTTTAAATATATCAACCAAAGCGCTACCAACGACATGCCGGCAACAAATGAACTTGCAAAAGTGTACCAGCTATACATGGTAGAATACCAATGCGCATCAATACTCATCATCCATAGCCAAGGAATAGTAGAACCAACTGTTAAACCAAACCAAACAGTAAACAATGCAGCTCTTACAGTTCCTTTTAAAATGAACTTTGCACCAGTTTCATTATTCATTTCCACTTCGTCGGCTTGTTTGCTTAATTGACGAATTCTCCAGCCCAAGAAACTCCACAATCCAATTGTTGCAGTTGTCCAAATCACAAAGAATGTAGGATTTAAGAATCCAGCCTTGCCTCTTAAGATAGGATCGGCAGCTACCGCTTCTGCATCTAACCAATGATAGATATGGTGTTTATGGCCAAAAATGATATACATTAACACTGCAAAAGTGATGGCGCCAAAAATGGGAACCATTGTAGAAATAGCTTCCGGTATTCTGCGAAAGCTCTGTGTGAAACCAGCTTGCGCCAAGGTTGTTACACAAATAAAGAACATACTGGCATTACAAATCAATGTCCAGAAAATACTGTTGTACATTAATGTACCCCAGAAATGAACTTGCTCGTGCTCGTCGGAACTAAATCCTTTAGTGACCATTCCATATGATAATGCAACCAAGCCAACACCGATTAGGGCATAGGACCAGGTTTTCATTTTTCCGGGAACTTCAAATTGTGTTCTTAAAGATGCCATTGTTACTCTTTTAGTTCAGTTATACTGATTTGCTTAAATTATTTTGCTGCTGTGGCGGCCGCTACTGGAGCTGGTGCTGCTTTTTTTCCTTCTTGTTGTTTCGATTTAATATAGGCGATGATCATCCAACGTTGCTTTCTGCTTAATTGAGAAGCATAAGAACCCATTAAATTCTTACCATATGCCACTGAATAAAACATTTGTCCCGCAGGCATTGCTTCATATTTTACATCACCAACCAATGCGGCAGGTTTTGCAGCATAAGGTCCATCACCATCTTTATACAAAGGTCCATTTCCTTTTAAATTGGCTCCATGGCAAATACCGCAATTCACCAAATACAAACGCTCAGATTCTGCCATGTCTTTTGCAGACAAACTATCGTATGGATTCTTTACCAATTTAGAAGCTGTATAATTGGTGGTATCTCCAGCAGCATCTTTTGCAATATGAAATGGCATGTCTTCTTCGCGAGAAATTGTACCAGCAACAGGCATATTGGTATAGTTGATTCCTTTTTCTGCTAAGTTGCTATGATCGGCATAAGACTCATAGGCTCTACTATAGGCCATATCGGGCATATAAATACTGCCCGGCTTGCGCTTAACATCGCTGCAAGCTGCTAAAAGAACAACTGCAGTTAAACAAGCTATGATGGATGTAT
>JBILRH010000050.1:0-12048 GCA_044372715.1 Sediminibacterium sp.
TATCGCTTCATAAATAAGAACGCTATTATAAAATGGGATTATTTAATTTTTTTACGCAAGAAATTGCGATGGACCTTGGAACAGCCAACACATTGATTATTCACAATGATGATGTGGTAGTAAATGAACCTTCTATTATTGCATTGAATCGCAATAACATGAAAGAAGTTTTGGCCGTTGGCAAGAAGGCATTGATGATGCATGAAAAAACGCATGAGAGCATTAAAACCATTCGCCCATTAAAAGATGGAGTAATTGCAGACTTTAATGCAGCCGAATTGATGATCAGAGAGCTCATGAAAATGATCTATCCAAAAAAACCTTTATTCCCCCCAAGTTGGAGAATGGTAATTTGTATTCCTTCATCAATTACAGAGGTAGAGAAACGTGCAGTTAGAGATAGTGCAGAACAAGCTGGTGCAAAAGAAGTATACATGATTCATGAACCGATGGCTGCAGCGCTAGGAATTGGAATTGATGTAGAAGAGCCAGTGGGCAACATGATTATTGATATTGGTGGTGGAACAACTGGTATTACTGTAATAGCATTAGCAGGAATAGTTTGCGATCAAAGTATTCGTATTGCTGGAGATGAATTTACTGCAGACATTATGGAAGCTTTGAGAAGATACCATAGTTTATTAATTGGTGAACGTACTGCCGAGCAGATTAAAATAAATGTTGGAGCTGCAATGAAAGATTTAGATAATCCTCCTGAAGACATGCCGGTAAATGGTAGAGATTTGGTTACAGGAATTCCTAAACAAATCATGGTTAGCTATCAAGAAATTGCAGAAGCTTTGGATAAAAGTATTTTTAAAATTGAAGAAGCGATTTTAAAAGCATTAGAAACAACACCTCCAGAGTTGGCTGCTGATATTTATAGAAGAGGCTTGTATCTTACAGGCGGTGGCGCTCTCTTACGTGGGCTAGACAAGCGTTTGAGCGCAAAAATAAAATTACCAGTTCATGTTGCTGATGATCCTTTAAAAAGTGTTGTTAGAGGCACAGGGCTTGCGCTGAAAAATTACCAACGTTTTCCTTTCATCATGAGATAGTTTATTAGTTAGCTGCATTGAAAAATATTTTTCTATTCATACGGCAATACTTTAATTTAATCAGTTTCCTGCTGTTACAGGTACTGTCGATTCTATTATTAACTTCTGCAAGCAAAACACATGAAACTTTTTTTGCAGGTGCAACCAATGAAATAACCGGAAAAATAAATAGCAGATACAGTAATTTAAGAAGTTATTTTTCATTACAAGAAACCAACAGATTACTTGCGTTAGAAAATTCCGCTTTAAGAAATGCTTTGCCTGCTAATTTTCAAATACCGGATAGTAGCTTTATCAATGCGAAAGATTCTTCATTAACAGATTCACTCGGTAGAGCCAGAAAATACACTTATTTACCGGCTAAAGTAATTGGCAATACATACACATTACAAAACAATTACCTAATATTAGAAAGAGGTAGTTTGCAAGGAATCAAAAAAGGAATGTCTGTTATTGGGCCCTCAGGCATTGTAGGTGTAGTGGTTGAATCTACAGACAATATAAGTAAAGTAATGAGCTTGCTGCATAGAAATAGCAAAGTAAGTGCAATGCTTAAAAAAGACAATGCAGCTGGCAGTATAGAATGGGATGGAACAGACCCTCATTACTTAATCTTAAAAAATGTATCGAAGAGTTCTAAAATAAACAAAGGAGATTCTGTAGTTACAAGTAATTACTCTGCAAACTTTCCTTCAAATTTATCAATTGGCAAAGTAGCATCCATCATTGCAGACCCATCATCCAATTTTTATACATTAAAAGTAAGAACTACCACCAATTTTTTCACCATTCAATATGTTGATGTAATTGGCAATTCGAGATACAATGAACAGTTGAATTTAGAAAATAGCGGAAAAAATCAATGAGTACCCTAATTAAAAATATACTCCGTTTTATTCTGTTTATCGGAATTCAGGTTTTTATTCTAAACCAGATTCCGCCTTTGCATCAATTTATTGTACCCTACTTGTATTTTCTATTTATCCTTTGGCTACCCTTTAATTTACCTCGATTTCCACTTTTACTAATTGCTTTTGCATTTGGACTAAGTTTAGACTATTTTACGGGCACAATGGGGCTTCATGCGGCACCATGTGTTTTAATTGCCTATGTAAAGCCTTTTTTACTCAATTTATTAATTCCTCAAGAAACTACAGAGCAGAGTTATATTGAACCCAGTCTCAGTAGTATGGGATGGGCACCATATAGTTTGTATGTAGCGCTTTTAACTTTTATTCATCATTTCTATCTTGTATTACTAGAATGGTTGCAGTTTGGAGATTTTGTATATTTCTTAGGTAAAGTAACCGCAACTACAGGTATAAGCCTATTGTTGATTTTTGTTACAGAGATGTTATTCAGTAGAAATGCCAAGTTTCGTACAAACCAATAAACTTAAATTGTAATTTTAACAAGGGTTTAAAAAAACCTATTCGCCAATTATGTCCGTATTTAATCAAAGCAGAGGTGGAATTATTCAAATTATTTTTGCTGCTGTTTTTTTGATCATAACATTTCAATTAATTAATCTTCAAATTTTTTCTTCCAAGTATAAATTGGCAGCTGAAAACAATGCCATTTTTAGAAAGATTGTTTACCCAGACAGGGGTATTATTTACGATAGAAAAAAAAGAGCATTACTAGAAAATGTAATCAGTTACGATTTAATGGTTACGCCTGCAGAAACCAAAGGAAATGATACAGCTGCTTTATGCCAATTATTGGGAATTGATACTACTGAATATAAGAAGAGAATCAAAGAAGCGATTTTTAAAAATACCCGAGTAAAGCCAAGTATTTTCGAACCTTTACTAGGCCCAGAAATGTTTGCTAAATTAAATGAAAACATGTACAAATTTCCAGGATTTGTACTAAGTGAAAGATCAGTTAGAACTTATCCATACAATACAGCAGGACAACTCTTGGGTTATATTGCAGAAGTAGATACAAGCTATTTAAGAAAGTATAGAGATGATGGATATGAAATGGGAGATTACGCAGGCATGAATGGTTTAGAAAAAACCTATGAGAAAGTATTGATGGGGCAGAGAGGAATAAAAAGGTTTATCAGAGACAATAAAAGCAGAATACAAGGCCCTTATGAGAATGGCCTTTTTGATACAGTTGCAATTGCAGGAAAAAATTTATACACCAGCATAGATGTAGAGGTTCAACAATTAGCAGAAAAATTATTGCAAAATAAAATTGGGAGTGCGGTTGCTATCAATCCAAGAACAGGAGGCATAATTGCAATGGTTTCTAGCCCATCTTATAACCCCAATGTACTAACTGGAAATCAAAGAAGAAAGAATTGGGGCAGAATGGTTTTAGATACTGCTAAACCAATGTACAATAGAGCCATTAAAGGACAATACCCACCTGGGTCAACATTTAAGCCATTGGGTGCATTGGTAGCATTAGACGAAGGATTGATTACTCCATCTTACGGAGTTGGTTGTTATGGAGGTTATGGAGGATGTAATGGGGTATATGTAAGATGCGAACACAAGAATCCAGGTCATGCTGCTAATTTAAGGTTGGCATTGGCAAATTCATGTAACTCTTACTTTTCGGATATTTTCAGAAAAGCGATCGATAATAAAAAATATGGCAATACCATTCAAGGCTATTTGAAATGGAAAGAATACATGAATGCATTTGGATTAGGTAGAACTTTAGAAGTAGACTTGCCTAGTGAAGACAAAGCCAATATTCCTGACACCAGTAAATACAATAAATTCTTTGGTGGGGCAAGAAGATGGAATAGTTGTAGCGTTCTAACCTTAGGAATAGGGCAAGATAAAATGACCGCTACCCCTGTTCAAATGGCAAACCTTATGTGTATCATTGCCAACAAAGGATTTTACTATGCACCACATTTTGTTGATAGCATAGAAAATGAAACTGATACTGATACTGCTATGCTGGGTAAGTATAGGCGAAAACATATTGTTACGCATATTTCTGATAGTTCCTATAAGGCGGTGCATGATGGCATGAATGATGTAACGCTGTACGGAACAGCAACTGCAATTAAAATACCTGGCCATCAATATTGTGCCAAAACAGGAACAGCACAAAACCCACACGGGAAAAACCACTCATTGTTTGTTGCATTTGCACCAAAAGAAAATCCAAGAATAGCCATTGCTGTTGTTGTAGAAAATGGTGGTTATGGATCGGTTGCTGCTGCACCAATTGCAGGATTCATGATGGAAAAATATTTGAATGACACCATTTCAACTGCAGGTTTAGCCGAAGTTGAAAGAGTTTCGAAAGTAAATCTAATTCCAGATGCAATTAAAAGATGGTACTATAAAAAAGATTCTGTTAGGTTAGCTAAAATTGCTTTAGAAGAAGCTGCTGCAAAAGCAGAAACCACCGAAGAAAACAATAAACCAATAACTGAAGCAACTTTAGAAAACAACTCAACTCCAATTGGAGATAAAAATAACGAGCAAAAAATTAAAACGAAACCGTCTTTAATACTCAATGAAGACAAAAAGAAAAGAAGAGCCAACGCAAAGCCATGAATAAACAAAAAAGTATTTCACAAGGCGTAGACTATACCATTATTTGGCTGTACGGTATATTAATAGCCATAGGTGTGTTATGCATTTTCATGGTTGAGTACAGAACTGATACCAACTGGGTACAATCGTTTCTTAGTGGCAAAACCAATTATAGCAAGCAGCTCATTTTTGCTGGTGTTTGTGTAATTATTGCAACTCTTATTTTATTAACTGATAGTAAATTATTCACTGCATTTGCCAACTTATTTTATGCTTTAGGTATTGTATTAATGTTTGCAACATTTGTAATTGGAAAAAATATCAATGGTTCAAAAAGCTGGATTCCATTGGGCGGAGGATTTAATTTGCAACCAGTTGAGATTTGTAAAATATTTACTGCATTGGCTTTAGCCAAATTATTATCTCGTCAAGAAACTGATTTCAGTAAGCTTAAATCTCAAATATTAGCTGGTATCATTTGTTTATTACCTGCTGTTATTTCAGTAGCACAGCACGAAGCAGGTATGGCATTGGTATATTTTAGTTTTTTTCTAGTAATGTTTAGAGAGGGGCTCTCTCCGATTGTATTAATCATTGGATTCTCATTTGTAGCCCTGATTATTTCAACCCTTCTGATAGAGCCCAATACACTGGCCATTATCCTCTCAGCTGCAGCTATTTTATTTATTTACTTTTTTAGAAGAATAATCAAAAGGAGTAAGGGATTGCTTTACCTAATTCTAATTATCTGGTTTACAAGTGTAGGCATTCAACGGTTTGCTGTTCCGTTCATTTTTAATAATGTGTTGGAATGTTATCAAAGTGCAAGGGTATACAGCGCATTTGGAAAAGATTATGATTGTAGTTTAAATCAACGATCCGCTAAGAAATCGGAAAAAGCTGCACGCAAACCAGATGATTACAATGTTCGTCAAAGTAAAATTGCTATTGGCTCAGGTGGTTTTTGGGGAAGGGGATTTTTAAAAGGTACACAAACCAGGGGGAAATATGTACCAGAACAACACACTGATTTTATTTTTGCTTCTTTAGGAGAAGCATTTGGATTTGTTGGATCCTTTGCATTCCTGGGTATTTATTTATTTTTGTTATTTAGAATTATCATGCTTGCAGAAAGGCAAAGAAGTACTTTCAGTAGGGTGTACGCATACAGTGTAGCAAGTATTATTTTCTTCCATATTGCTTTTAATATTTGCATGACCATTGGATTATTTCCATCGCCAGGAGTTACATTACCATTAATTAGTTATGGAGGATCTTCGTTGGTTTCGTTTACCATTCTATTATTCATTCTTCTTAGACTAGATGCCGACAGACAAATGGTATTGCGTTAAATTATACAGAATTGCGTTAAACTTTTATCATGCAAATTATCCCATTATCAGAAGGCAGTTTTACCATCGATAAAACCAAAATATTTGTTCCATTCGACACCCAAAATGAACAATTAAATAGCAGACCAATTGGCTCTTTATTGGTGGAGATTCAACCATTTATTGTAATCACTTCAAAAGATTTTATTTTAATTGATACAGGTTTAGGTTATAATTTATCGAACGGACAGCCGCAACTATATGCAAATCTTGAGAAAGCAGGGATTAACCCATCGCAGGTTACCAAAGTGCTCATGAGTCATTTACACAAAGACCATGCTGGTGGAATTACAACCAGAAACGAAATAACTGGAGAACAATTTATTGCATTTCCCTATGCTACTTATTATGTTCAAAGCAGAGAATTTGAATTTGCGACGGGTATTGGATCAGCTTCTTATATAAAAGAAGATATTGCCCTTTTATCGGAATTCAGCAAGGTGGAATGGCTAGATGATAACATGGGGTATATAGACAACTACATTCAATACGAACTTACTGGTGCACATAGTAAATTTCACCAAGTATTTTGGATCAGAGAGAACAATGAAACTATATTCTTTGGAGGCGATGATGCACCACAATTACAACAGATGAAAAGTAGGTTTGTAGCTAAATACGATTTCGACGGAAAAAAATGTATGGAATTAAGGAGACAATGGTGGGAAAAAGGAAATAATGAACAATGGAAATTTCTTTTCTATCACGATATTGCTTCGCCTGTTTTTCAACAAACTTAATTGTTATGCTTTGCTGGAGGAGCATTCATTCCTTTTTTGAAATTAGGATTATTCATTCTCCTATTCATCCACTCCTTACGCAATTCATTATTAAAATCCTTTTCTATTTTAAATAGTTTATTGACTCTCTCATCACTCATCAAAATTTTTCTAAATTCCGAATTGTATTTTTTCCTAACATTCAATATTTTCTCTTCAAAAACCAGTTCGTTTTCTAAATTTTCTCTTCTGGTTTTTTTAATTTCTTCAAAATATATATTGTGAATAGGCCAAAATTTTTGTGCTTCTTCTGGGGTTAAATTTAATTGCCGAGTAATATAGGCAACCTTAAGTGCCTCTATATTGTTCTTATTGAACTGTTTTTCTGACCGATTCTGTGCATTAGTAGCTGCTATCACTAAACTGATTAGTACCAATAAAAATATTTTTTTCATACAATAGTTTTAACTGCCTTTTTGATTGATTTTACTACCTCCTATTTCTTTTAAATATTCATTTAATTCATCATCAGAAATTTGTTGAAAATTTCCTTGATAAATATTTTCAATTTCTTCGGGTATTGGCAATTGCTCCGTAACAGACAATGAAGCAGTACTATTTAAATAATTTTCCAATTCATCATCAGTAACTTGATTCAATGCTGCAGCAATATTCATTTTACTATAATACTCAAAATCAAAAGATTTAGCATTGTTATTATTAAAAATAAAACCTGCAGTAATAAGAATGCCAGCAATGATTGCTGCAGCAGTATAATTTATCCATTTTCTTAATCTTGGCATTTGAACAATTGCTGTTTCCTGTTTTTGTGCAACTTGAAAATCTTTAAAATAACCTTCCGGCAAGGCTTGTACTGGTTTTTTTGATAAGCTATTTAAAAAAGGAGCAATTGTTTCCAGTTCGGCCTCAACTGATATAGAAGAATCCTTAGCCAATGTCAACATATTAGCAACAAAAGATTCAAAATATCCTGATGGAACAGTTTGAGGCATTGTTTTGCCTATCTCTGCCAATATTGGGCTTAGTGTTTCTGGCGCCGAATAGTTATGTTTATTCACTTCCATAATTGATAATTTAGACCTTGATGATTATCCAAGGTTTAATTATTAATAATAAATTCTTCGATTTTTTTCGCAGCATGATGATAACTGGCTTTTAAGGCCCCTACACTGGTATCCAACACTTTACTCATTTCTTCATAAGGCATTTCATCAAAATACCGTAGATTAAAAACAAGTCTTTGTTTCTCGGGAAGTTGTTGAATGGCCAATTGCAATTTCCATTCCAATTGATTGGCATCAAAATGACTATCTGCCTTTACTTTATTACCCAAATCCCCTGCAATTTCATCAAATTGTATAGCCGATTTTCTTTTTCGCTGATCTAAAAAACTCAAACTTTCATTTGTAGCAATTCTATACAACCATGTATACAATTGACTATCGTCTCTAAAATTTTCCAATCCCTTCCATACTTTGATAAATGTATTCTGCAATACATCATTGGCATCCTCATGTTCTACTACCATTCTACGTATATGCCAATAGAGTTTTTCCTGGTATTTTTTTACCAAAATTGTATAGGCTGCATCTTTATTAGCAGCTGTTTTAAACTGCAGTACTAATTCTTGATCATTACTTAACATGTAGGGATGTTAATGGTAAGTTTGACTACAGCAAAATAAAAAAGTTTAATAAGCCCTTCCTAATGTGTCACATACTGCTTTTAACAAAGACAATCCATCATTACGGTCCTGCCCTTTTTCCCACATCATAATTCCATTGGCCCTAGATTGTGCCAATTTTGCTTTGCGCTTTACAGTAGGCAACCCATTATAATAAATGGTATAATTGCTGAATCCGCCTGCACTTACTACTGCTGAATCTGAAAATGCACTACCAGATCCATTGGTAATGGTATTGTATGTTAATACTGTACCAGTTTGTGTTATACCGCTTGGCCTGCCATATGCTGGAATACCCAATACTGCTTTAGAAGCGGGCATTCCTCTTGTATTGATCCAGTAATTTAAAGACGTTTCAGCCAATGCTAAATCACTATGCTGTTTAAAAGGAACAGTTGTACTAAAATCATCGTATGCCATGATATTAAAAAAATCAACTGTGTTATTGGTCCATAAACTACTACTGATTGCATCCCGAATGGCTCCAACATATTTTCCTGCAGTTATTGCGGCAGATAAATAATATTTAGCCCCTGTATGGCAAGAATCACTTAACTCTCTCATAAATGCTGTAAAAGTAATATCAGTACCATCGTCGGTTCTAGGAAATTCCCAATCTACATCAACTCCGTCTAATCCATAAGTTCTTACTACTTGCATAATTGATTTTACAAAGCCATTGCGTCCGCTGGCTGTAGAAGCCATATTTTTAAAATCGGCTGCTAAGCCAGCAATGCTAATAAATACTTTTGCATTATTTGATTTTGCTTTTGAAACTACAGCAGTAAATACAGTAGGATTAGCAACTGTTAATCCACCGGTTGTTGTTACATTGGCAAATGCATAATTTACCACATTACACATCCGAAATTTCTGATCTGTTACAAGAGCAGGATCTCGATAACTAGGGAAATATCCAACAACGTAAAAACCAAATGGAGCCGGAGGACTAATGGTATTCACTACTGGTGGAACTGTTGGAGGAACCGTAGGAGTAGTAGTTTGATCTTTTTTACTACATGCAATAACAAATAGCATCATTGAAGCTATAAGAAAGTATTTGGTATTAAATAGCTGCTTTTTCACGAGTACAAAATAAGCATTATTGTTTAGTATAAAAGCCAGATTTGATGAAAATTTTTAGATGGTACAAAAACAGTAAATTGAGAAAGGATTTCAAGTATGTCCACCTGATTAATTTTTCAGCTTTTTAATTCTTAATTATTTATGAAACAAATCATCTTTTTTTTAATGCTAAGTATTTTTAGCAATGCAAATGCGCAAAGCCCCGATCAACAAATAAGATCTATTCTTGCTGCACAAACCAAAGCCTGGAATAACGGAGACTTAATCAATTTTATGAAAGGCTATTGGCAAAGCGATAGTTTGTTATTTGTAGGCAAGAACGGACCTTCATATGGATATGCTGCTGCATTAAAAAACTACCAAAAAGGATACCCAGATACAGCAAGTATGGGCAAGTTGGCATTTACACTAATTCAAGTAAAACCAATTGCTAAGGACACTTGGTTTGTATTGGGCAAATGGGCATTGACCCGATCCATTGGTAATATTAGTGGGCATTATACTTTGATTTTTAAAAAAATTAAGGGGGAATGGGTAATTGTGGTTGATCATAGTAGCTAATACCCATTTATACAAGTTCTTAGTAGTACCTTGTAATATTCAATTCAACTTATCTACTCATACATTATAAAACAATTTTATGATACTCATTATTTTAGGCATTATCGTTCTTGTCGCCTCTTTTTTCATCAACAAACAAAGAGAAGAATTTCAAAAATTGGCAAAAGGAATTCGTTTTGCTGGATTGGCAATTATTGTAGTAGGTTTTCTTACATCTTGTATTAAGCAAATTGATGCTGGACAGGTTGGTGTAAAATCTTTATTTGGTAAGATAGACAATGAGGTATTAACCAGTGGATTAAATGTAATCAATCCTTTATACGATGTAAAAACCATCGATATAAAAACACTTAATTACACTATGAGTGGTGTACACGATGAAGGCGACAAAGAAGGCGACGACGCTATTCGGGTTCTTACTGCTGATGGACTTGAAGTAATCATTGACTTAACTGTTTTGTATAGAGTAACAAGCGATCAAGCACCAAGACTAATTCGTGAAACAGGCTTGGATTATAGAGATAAAATTGTAAGACCCCTTACAAGAACAAAAATTAGAGATAATGCCGTTTACTTTACTGCTATTGAATTGTATTCTAATAAAAGAGATTTATTTCAAGGAAGAATTTTTAAAAGCATCGATACTGATTTTAAGAAAAGAGGATTGATTTTAGAGCAACTCTTAGTAAGAAATATCACCCTCCCACAAAATGTGAAAACCTCAATAGAGGAAAAAATTAAAGCAGAGCAAGATGCCCAAAAAATGGAGTTTGTTTTACAAAAAGAAAAACAAGAAGCAGAACGTAAGCGTGTAGAAGCACAAGGTATTGCAGATTATCAAAAAATCATTAGTGCAGGCCTTGGCGAAAAGCAATTACAATACGAACAAATTCAAGTAATGAAGGCTTTGGTTACCTCAGCCAATTCTAAAGTAATTGTTTTAGGAAAAGGAAACACACCGGTGATTTTAGACACCAAAGACGGCAAAAATTAAAGGTCTTCAAAATGAATGGGCTTGCTCCACAAGCGAATAACCCACCATAAAAAAAGGCTTAAACTAATTAAAAACCAGCCATAGAAAATGATATTGCCCTTGGTAATATGATCGTGCACAAAAGCATAGTCGTGCATAATACCAATGGTAGAGTTGATGGCCATCCACAATAAGCCAACAGCAATGGTATTTAATATTCTAATAAGGTATTCTCTTACGCCTGGTTCCACGATGATGATAATTGTATATTAGTACAAAAGAAAGGCTGTTTTGTTTACTGAAAATCATAATTAGTCGAAGCTTTGGTTGCTTGCAGCAGCCAATTTAAGTATTCGATCAAATTGAGCTGGCGTAAGATCGTTGTAAAAATAATAGATTGGATCTACAGCAACACCATTCCGATGCACTTCATAGTGCAAATGAGGGCCTGTACTTTTTCCTGTATTGCCAATATACCCTATTACTTCTCCTCGCTTTACTCTTTCCCCAACCCTAGCTTTTATCTTATACATATGAGAATAGGTGGTTTCGTAACCAAAACCATGGTTAATCAATACCCTATTGCCATATCCACCCGTATTAAAACCAGCATCTCTAACCACTCCATCAGCGGTAGCATAAATAGGTGTTCCGGAAGCGGCTGTAAAATCGAGTCCGGCATGTAATCGCCTGTCTTTATAAATAGGATCTATTCGGTAACCAAAACCTGATGCAATACGGTTTAGGTTTTTATTGCTAACAGGTTGAATAGATGGGATTGCAGCGATTAATTTTTCTTTGTTCTTTACCAAGTTGGCAATTTCAATAAATGATTTTGCTTGATATGCCAATCGCAATGAAAGATTATTCAATTGATTGGTCATGCTGTTTACCAATTCTGTTTCACCCAAGCTTTGCACCAGTTTTACTTCTCTTTTTATCTCTTGATCTTTAATACGCGCACTATCTGGAATAGGAGATGATTCAAAAATAGAACGATACACATTATTGTCTCTATTTTCAATTTCATCCATTTGAAGCTC
>JBILRH010000176.1:0-3085 GCA_044372715.1 Sediminibacterium sp.
CTATTCCGAAAGTTCATTCTTTAATCAAACCAATCAACGCAGAAGAGATCCTCAAGTATTGCGTTTGAACTTCAGTTATCGTTTTGGAAAATTTGATGCTAGTTTATTCAAGAGAAAAAATACCAAGGCCGATCAAGGTGGTGGAATGGATATGATGCAGCAATAACTATATCAGTTATTAGTTATTGATTATTAGTTATTGGGGTTATATGTAAAGAGGTAAATAGTAAAAACGGGGTAGTGAAAAAACTACTCCGTTTTTTATTGATTTTTACCAGTGAGCATAGGAACAAAAGAAAACTCCTCAAAAGATTCTTCTTTAATAGATCCATCTTCCAATTTAGTGATTCGAAGCATTCTTTGAGATTCGCCCTCATCTACTGGAATTACCATCATACCTCCTATTTTTAATTGTTCGATCAGTTTAGGAGGAATGAATGGAGCAGCAGCTGTTATAATAATTTTATCAAATGGACCGTATGTAGGAAGCCCTTGAAATCCATCACCATAAAAGAATTTTATATTGGGATATTGATTCCTGAAATAATAGAACAGCTTTTGCTCATCGTATAATTTTTTCTGACGCTCAATGGTAAATACCAATTGAGCTCCCATTTCTGCAAGAATAGTAGTTTGATAAATACTTCCAGTTCCAATTTCAAGTACCTTCTCTCCTTTCTTTACTTGTAATAGTTGTGTTTGATAAGCCACCGTATATGGATGAGAAATGGTTTGATCTGCAGCAATGGGAAAGGCCTGATTCTCGTATGCAATTTTATCAAATGCAGAATCCAAAAAAAAATGACGAGGTATTTTATTTATTGCATCCAATACTACTTCATCAGTAATGCCTTTCTCCCTTAATACTTCAATCAACTTACGGCGCATGCCCTTGTGATGAAAACTATCTTTATATTCTCTATTTGGCGACATAGCGCGAATATAGTTAATCTAATTGCATACTCTTAATGATGCCCTTGATTCTATTTTCTAGATCCAGTTGTTTTGCATCAAATTCTTCTTTAGAATCCAACGTTGTTTTAACACTAAAATAAAATTTTATTTTAGGCTCAGTTCCAGAAGGCCTGGCAGATATCTTACTTCCATCAGCGGTAATAAATTGTAACACATTACTCTTAGGCAAACTTATTGGCCAAGTTTCTCCTGTTTGCAAATTGGTGCCTTTTTGTAATTGATAATCCAATAAAGTGATTACTGTTGAATTATTAATAACAGCTGGCGGATTGTTTCGATAACCATCCATCATATCAGCTATTTCTTTTTGGCCATTCATGCCTTTTTTAGTAATGCTGATTAATGTTTCATAATAAAATCCATATTGCAAATAGAGTTCAATCATTTTGTCGAACAAACTCTTACCTTGATTCTTTTCAAAAGCAGCCATTTCGCACATCAAAGCAACTGCACTGATTGCATCTTTATCCCTAATTTGATTGCCAATCATTAATCCAAAACTTTCTTCCCCACCAATTACATAATTTTCTTTCCCTTCTAGTTCTTTAATTTTTTCGGCTATCCATTTAAAACCAGTTAATACATTGTAACAACCAACATTGTTTTGCTTGGCAACTTCATTGATCATTTCTGTAGTTACAATGGTAGAAATAACCATATCATTGAGTTGCGCAATCCCTTTAGCTTTTCTAGCTTCCATCATATAGGCGAAAGCCAATACAGCTGTTTGATTGCCATTCATTAATACCCACTCTCCTTTATGATTTTTAACACCTATACCTACTCTATCCGCATCAGGATCTGTACCTAATAGAATATCGGCATCAATTGATTGGGCTTTTTTTAAGCCAATACTCATGGTTTCGCTTTCTTCCGGATTCGGATATGCAACTGTTGGAAAATTTCCATCAGGCGTAGCTTGCTCATCAACAATGGTTAGATTGGTAAAACCAAATCGCTCTAAAATCTGTGGCACAAGAGTTATTCCAGTTCCATGAATGGGTGTGTAAACAATTTTTAAATCATGCTGCTTTTTAATAACATCAGGATACACACTTAATCCCTTAACCATCGTTAAGTATGCATCGTCTATTTCTTTTCCCAATAGGATAATATTTGCTCCCCCACCATTCCATTTAACCGCATCTACACTATCAATAGCTTCTACTTCGATAATTACATTCTTATCATGAGGAGGCACTAATTGTCCACCATCGTTCCAATATGCTTTATAGCCATTGTATTCTTTAGGATTGTGCGAAGCAGTACAAACTACACCGGCTTTACAACCTAAATAACGAATGGCAAAACTCAATTCAGGTGTAGGACGCAAAGCATCAAACAAATACACTTTTAATCCATTAGCGGCAAAAACATTGGCTGTTGTTTCAGCAAAGAATCGACTATTGTTTCTGCTATCATGCGCAATAGCTACTTTTATTTCTTCTCCAGAATATGTTTTTTTAAGGTAATTGGCAAAACCTTGGGTAGCCATTCCAATGGTATATTTGTTAACTCGATTGGTACCCACCCCCATTAATCCTCGTAAACCTCCAGTTCCAAATTCTAAATTCCTGTAAAACGCATCTGCTAATTCATCGGTATTGTTTTGCTGTAAATCTGCAATTGTTGCTTTTGTTTGAGCATCATAATTACCATTCAACCAAATATTGATTCTTTCTTGTATTGCTGCATTCATAAAATGTTGAATTTTATTTAGAAAACCATTTTAGTGATAATATTTTATACAAACATAAAATAACTTACCACAACAATGGATTTCTACTAGACTTATAATTTCTATAAATCAAAGATAATTCAAACACATTAGAAGTTACTGAACCTGATTTATTGTTGTTCATCCGAACATCGTAGGTTACTGCAAACTGAAAATCTTTGAAAACATAACCCACGTAAGGAATAATGGCATCCCCTACTCTATAGTAAGCTCCTAAATTGAATATTTTAGGAGATTCGGGGTCATCTGAATGGGTAAAACCAAAATACCCACCACCAATAAAACCACTCACACCACTTTGCAATTGGTATAGAGCGCTCATATTAATATCAAGTCGGTCATTCAATAATTTGCCCATACTAAAATGAGCAT
>JBILRH010000051.1:0-11588 GCA_044372715.1 Sediminibacterium sp.
GGGCAAAGACCCAGATGTGCAACAGTTAGAAGGCAATATTGCTGTAGCTAAGTTTCCTTTGGCAACCACCGAAACGTATAAAGACCGAACAGGAAAATTGGTTTCTCAAACAGAATGGCATACAGTGGTTCTTTGGCGTGGTTTAGCCGAACTAGCTCAAAAATTTCTTCATAAAGGAAGTTTGATTTATGTAGAAGGAAGGTTGAGAACAAGAAGTTGGGATGATAAAGAAGGGCATAAAAAATTTGCAACCGAAATAGTTGGCGATAACCTGATCATGCTAGATAAAAAGTCTGATGCCCCAGGAGGAGGATTTGGAGAGGGGCAAGAGGGGTTTGGGGATTCTCCCAACATATTGCCAGAACCTGGAGAATCTCTTCCATTTTAATGGATGATAATTGATATTTTTGTAATAGTAATAAAGCAAAGCTTATAAAGTATTGCTTCTTTTTTAATTAAAGCACCCAGTTTTGGATTATCATTCGGTTATTGGATATTTATCATCGGTACATACATTAGCAGCTATACAAGCGCAGGGCACCACCGTACTGATTATGTTATTGGTTTGCTTATTGTTTCTGTCTTTTGTTTTAGCTGGTGCCGAAGTAGCTTTTTTTTCGCTTACCCATAAAGACATCAATCTATTAAGGTCTAAACAACAGCCACCTTTTCAACGAATTGTAGATATGTTAGAAGAACCCAAAGTATTGTTGGGTTCATTATTGATTGCCAATAGTTTTATCAATATTTCTATCATTATTATTTCCAACCTACTCATCGATCAAATGTTCAACTTCGAACAGTTTAATGCTGTTTGGGTAGAGTTTTTAATAAAAGTAATTGCAGTGTCATTTATTTTGGTGCTTTTTGGCGAAGTAATGCCAAAGGTATTGGCAACGCAAAACAATATTCGTTTTGCAAAAGACTTTGGTGGAATTATTCAGTTTTTAACTTACTTAACATCAGGCTTAAGTAGAAGATTGGTTAAATATTCTGATATTGTAGAACGCAAACTATCTACTAGAGCCAATGGTGCATATAGCTTAGAAGAATTAGACCATGCCATTGATATTACTACTGAAAATACGGCATCAGAAAACGAAAAAAATATCCTTAAGGGAATTGTAAAATTTGGCAATATCACCGTTAAACAAGTAATGAAAACAAGGGTGGATGTTAATGGAATTGATGAGGAAACCAGCTTTGCTAAATTGATTGAAACAGTTAGAGAATTGCATTATAGCCGCCTTCCTGTTTTTAAAGAAGAACTAGACAATGTAGTAGGAATGATTCATACAAAAGATCTCTTGCCTTTTTTAGATGAGGCAAATGATTTTAATTGGCATAGCTTAATCAGGCCGCCCTATTTTGTGCACGAACAAAAATTAATTGAAGATCTGCTCAACGATTTTCAATCGAAGCGAATTCATTTTGCAGTTGTTGTAGATGAATTTGGCGGCACCAGTGGAATAGTTACACTCGAAGATATTTTAGAAGAAATAATTGGAGATATCAAAGATGAATTTGATGAAGAAGAATTGGGATATAAAAAATTGGATGAGCTGAACTATATTTTCGAAGGCAAAACCATGATTAATGATGTATGTAAAATCATGGGATTGGGAGCAGAAACTTTTGAAGATTTAAAAGGAGAAAGTGATTCCTTGGCTGGATTGGTTTTAGAAATTGCTGGAGAAATTCCTTTAGCGGCAACTGTGTTAAGTGCTGGCGACTTTGAATTTACTGTATTGGAAGTTGCTAAAAACAGGATTAACAAAATTAAAGTGACTATTAAAAATATGTTGAATGAAGGGTAATCATTCCATATTGATTGAAAAGAATTGTAGTTAGATGCGAAAAACAGATCAGGTAATATTAACTACAATAATAACTTGTTTGTTATTTATTGCATGCAATAGTCCATTCACTCCAAAGCCAGTTGGTTATTTTGCCATTCCTTTCCCAGTAAAAAAATACCAATTGTTTAATCAGCCAGGTTATCCTTACACTTTTGAATATCCTGTTTATGCCAATATATCAAAAGACAGCACCTTCTTTGAACAGACAGCAGAAAACCCATGGTGGATTAATATTAATTTTCCTTCTTTTAATGGAAAAATATATGTGAGCTATAAATCAATAGGCGTAAACCGTTTTGATACATTGGTTAAACAATCATTTGCCCTTACTGGCAAGCATACCAGTAAAGCCTATTCAATTGACGATTCTTTAATCAATACCAACAATGGTATTCATGGTGTTTATTTTACAGTAGGAGGCGATGTGGCAACTGCCAACCAGTTTTTTTTAACAGATTCTACCAATCATTTTTTTAGAGGAGCACTTTATTTCGATGCTACCCCCAATGCCGATTCTTTAGGAATAGTCAACCAATTTTTAATGGAAGATGTTAAACATCTGATTAATAGTTTTAAATGGCGCAAGAACCAACCATAGTTGATTATTCGCCTATCTTTACATAAATCAAATTTACGCATGATAGCAATAGACCATGTACTGGTAAGTGATGAGGTAGTATCCGAACAATTTGTTTGCGATCTTAATAAATGCAAGGGTGGCTGTTGTGAAGATGGAGATGCAGGAGCTCCAATGGAAAAATGGGAATTAAAAAAACTCGATGAATTTTATGAAGTAATTATGCCTTATATGACAAAAGAAGGCATTGCAGAAATTGAAAGAGTGGGTAAATATGTATATGATAAAGAATTTGGTTGGGTAACTCCAACCATTGATGGTGGTATTTGTGCTTATGGTTTAAAAGACAAAAAGGGTATCATTCATTGTGGAATTGAACAGGCTTATAATGCTGGAAAACTAGATTGGAAAAAACCGGTAAGTTGCCATTTGTTTCCAATACTTACCAAAAAAAGCAAAAAGGACCCAGACATCGAATACGTTAATTATCAACCAAGAACTGATTTGTGTAAATCGGGTTGTAATTTGGGTAAAAAACTAAAACTACCTGTATATATTTTTTTAAAAGATGCTTTGATTAGAAAATACGGTGAGCAATTTTACGAAGCATTGTCTGCCACTGCCGAGCAGATAAAAAAACAATCATCCCATGAATAATACTGCTGCTTCATTTTTAGCAAAGAGCACTGTCAAGGCTGCTGATTTAGAACATCGAAGGAAAATCAATTTCAATATTGGTAAATACAATGCTGTTGTGCCTATTGGCAAACAACAGTTTACTGATGTAATGGCTGCTCGTGAATTGGCAAAAAATAAAAAATGGGATGCAATTGAAAATTTAGATAAGTATTTACTAGAATTTGAACAAAAAATAACTGCAAGAGGTGCAAAAGTACTTTGGGCCGAAACAGGAGATCAAGCATTGGATTATATTGGTGCAATTTGCAAACAGACCAATTGTAAAACATTGGTTAAGAGCAAGAGCATGGTAACCGAAGAAATTCATTTAAATAGTTATCTAGAGTCGAATGGCATTGAAAGTGTAGAAACCGATTTGGGAGAATACATTCAGCAATTAGATGGAGAAGCCCCTTATCATATTGTAACGCCAGCTATGCATAAAAGCAAAGAAGATGTTGCAAAATTATTTGCTCAAAAGCTAGGAACTCCGGGTGGTCTAAGTCCTGAAGAACTTACATTGGTAGCAAGAAAAAAATTGCGCGAAAAATATGTTCAGGCCGAAGTAGGCGTAACGGGGGCTAATTTTATTTTACCTGATATAGGTGCCATTGCTGTAACTGAAAACGAAGGGAATGCTCGCTTAAGTTGTGCATGGCCTAAAACACATATTGTAATAGTAGGAATAGAAAAAGTAATTCCATCCGTGCACGACTTGTCTTTATTTTGGCCATTGCTTTCTACTTATGGAACAGGTCAAAAAGTTACTGTATACAATACCATTATTGCAGGCCCTAAACAAGCCAATGAATCAGATGGTCCTGAAGAAATGGTGGTGATTTTATTAGACAATGGCAGAACCAATTTATTGGCCAACCCTACTGCAAGAGAAGCTTTGTATTGCATTCGTTGCGGTGCTTGTTTAAACGCATGCCCTGTTTATAAAAATATTGGTGGTCATGCATATGAAACTACTTATAGTGGGCCAATTGGAAAAGTGATTACCCCTTATTTAAGCGGAATGGATGATTACAAACACTTGAGTTATTCTTCTTCGCTTTGTGGTAATTGTACAGAAGTATGTCCGGTAAAAATCAATTTGCATGAATTATTATTAGATAACCGTCATGAATCGGTAATGCAAGGAACCAGTACCATTGCCGAAAGATTGGCTTGGAAAGCCTGGAAAACAGCTAGTTTAAATCGGTTTATGATGAATGCTGCCAATTCGAAAATGAAAAACTGGGTAGTTAATAAAGTATTTAAAGGATGGACTGCCAATAGAGCTGAATTGGATTTTAGTAAGCAAACGTTTAATGAACGTTGGAAGCAAACCCATGACTAATAAGGGTTCTACTATATTGGTGTACAGTGTATCTAACACAGAACGCCTACGCTATATTGTTGATGTTGTTTTCGATTCAAAAGCAGCCATTACGGATTCCATTGAAATATTTACTCAATTCGATGGATTAAAAATCAATTATTCCAATCAACAAATAAATACTGAACAAACTGGAGTTGTTCAACTAGAGAAAACGCAACTAGCGCAACTAAAGAATACGCAAACAGATTCTTCGAAAATCGGGCAGCAGTTAATACAAATAATACCTCATGGGTTATTGCATGAAGAAAACATTGCAGTTCAATCTATTGAATGTTTTGAATGGGAGGGCTTAACTGCATTTTTTAAAACTGCAGAAAACAGTTTAATGCCCTTTGATTTTTTTGCAGCATCTTTTTATTTAATTAGTCGCTACGAAGAATATTTGCCGTATACTAAAGACGATCTAAATCGATTTGAGCATACCAATAGCTTGGCTTATCAGCAAAACTTTCTTCATCTACCATTAATTCAATTATGGTGCAATAAATTATTTGAAAAATCAGGCCTTCAACAGCATTGCTTGCAACCCAAATTTTCATTTATACCTACCTATGATATTGATATAGCCTATAGTTACCGTTATCATACTGTTGCAAGAAATGTTTATGGTTTCTTTAAAGATTTGTTTAAACTAGATCATGCCGCTGTGATCGAAAGACTTCAAGTACTTGAATCTATTCAAAAAGACCCTTATGATATATATGAATGGTTGGATTTATTGCATGATAGCTTGCATTTAAAACCAATCTATTTTTTTCTGCTTGCAGCCGATAGAAAGGGATTGGATAAAAATATTAGCCCCAAACATCCTTCCATGCTTCATTTGCTACAACAACATGCAGCAAAATATACGGTAGGCATTCATCCATCTATTCAATCAAATTCAAAGTCATCATTGCTCAATAGCGAAATCAATAATATGGCTTCAATGATTGATCAATCAATAACTTCATCACGCAATCATTATATTCAAATTCAATTTCCCCAAAGTTTTGAGCGAATGATTCAATCGGGTATTACCAATGATTATTCTATGGGTTATCCTACTATTAATGGATTTCGGGCATCCTATTCTAAATCTTTCAATTGGTTTAATCTAAGAACCAATTCTAGCACAACATTAAAAATGCATCCTTTTTGTTATATGGATTCAACGGCAATTTTTCTAGAAAGAATAACCCCAGAAAAAGCAGTGCAAGATTTGCAATATTATTATGATACCGTAAAATCAGTGGGAGGGGAATGCATAACCATCTTTCACAATAATTTTTTAACCAATCAAGTTGCATTTAAAGAATGGAGATTGATCTATGCCGATTTTTTATTGCATAATTGTACCCAATAAATTAATCAATCGGTTCAATCAATGCATTTCGTTGTTTCTTTAAACTATGGTTAACAATGTAAACACCCATTAATGTTATTGCAGAACCAATAATAATATTGGTGGTTAATGGTTCTTGCACAATAACAGAACCAACTAAAATAGCCACTATTGGGTTGATGTAAGCATATAAAGCTGCAACAGGTGCTTCCAAATGTTTCATCGTATATATAAATGCAACAAAGGCAAAAATCGAACCCATGCCAATTAGATAACTGATAGAAAACCAGGTTTTAGGGGCTATTTGATGGAAAGGGATACTATCTCCAGTAATGAAAGCCAATACAAAT
This sequence comes from Sediminibacterium sp., assembly GCA_044372715.1. Taxonomy (GTDB): domain Bacteria; phylum Bacteroidota; class Bacteroidia; order Chitinophagales; family Chitinophagaceae; genus Sediminibacterium. The sequence goes on from JBILRH010000051.1 coordinate 6,176, forward strand.
AACATCATCGAACTCAATAACATTTGCCAACCAGTGGCATAATAAGGATTGATATTGAGTTTGTTTCTTGCGATTAAAATAGTACCAATACTCCAACTCAACATAGCAATTAAAGAAAAGACTATGCCTAATAAATAACCTTCGGAATGATGGTGAAAAGCATTTTCATAAAACACCAAAACAATACCTGATATACCTAAAACAATACCAATGAATGTATAGAAAGTAATTTTTGTATTCTTAAAAAACAGCCTTTCAATAATTACAACACTTAATGGATATAATGCTGCAATGAGTGCGCCAAGACCACTTGATATATATTTTAGCCCCATACTTGCAACGCCATTGGCCGATACAAATAATAAAACAGCCATCAGCGCTAACCATTTTAATTGTTTCCAATTTGGTAGTGCAGCTCCTTTGATTAAAAAAAATCCGGTAAATAAAATACCAGCTATGCCTTGTCTGATGGCGGATACTTCTAAAGCGGGGGTATCTTGAACAGCCATTCTACTGGCAACCCATGTGGTTCCCCAAACAGTGCTGGTAATGCCAAGTGCTATATAAGCTTTTTGCTTTGTTGTCAATGCATTAATGCTTAAAATGCCTTGTTCCTGTAATAATCATTGCGAGTTTATTTTCTACACAATAGTCTATACTGTCCTTATCTCTTACAGATCCACCGGGTTGTATAAATGCTTCGATTCCTGACTGATGTGCAATTTGAACACAATCATTAAAAGGGAAAAACGCATCTGAGGCCAAAACAGCATTATTTAAATCGAATTTAAATTGATGTGCTTTCTCAATTGCATGTCTGAGCGCGTCAATTCTACTTGTTTGACCACAACCCTTGCCAACCAATTGCATATCTTTAATTAAAGCGATTGCATTGCTTTTTAAATGTTTACAAACAATATTGGCAAATAGTAAATTCTCTTTTTCTGCATCAGTGCTTTGTCTTCCACCAACCTCATCTAATTTTTCGTAGTTGATATTGTCTACATCTTGTTCCAATGTGCCGTTCAAAATAGATTTAACGATTGATGTATCTGCGAATGATTTTTTTTCTAATTGCAAAAGAATTCTGTTTTTCTTGCCTTTTAAAACCACTAGGGCATCATCATTAAAAGATGGAGCAATCAATACTTCAAAAAACAATTCATTGATTGCCTGGGCAGTAGCTAAATCAATGGATTGGTTGCAAACCAATACTCCACCAAAAGCACTTTCTGGATCTCCTGCTAACGCTGCATCCCATGCTTGTTTAACGGAAGCCCTTGCTGCAACTCCACAAACATTGGTATGTTTAATGATGGCAAAAACAGATTCTTGATAATCATTGAATTCGGCGATCAGTTGAATAGCAGCATCTACATCAACTAAATTATTATAGGAAAGTTCTTTTCCATTGAGCTGATTAAATATTTGGGTTAAATCGCCTTTAAAGCTGGCTTTTTGATGCGGGTTTTCTCCATAACGTAAAACCTGCTCTGCTCCAGGGTTAAAATAATTGCTGATGGCAATATCATAATGCATCACTACTTCAAAAGCTTTTGCAGCAAAGGCCTTTCTTTGTTCAATAGTTGTTTCTCCTTTTTGGCTAATTAACAATGCTTCTAATGCTGGGTAACTGTCTTTTGCAGCAATTACGGTAACATCTCTAAAATTCTTAGCGGCAGCACGAATCATAGAAGGTCCACCAATATCAATTTTTTCAATAATTAATTTTTCTTCGTTGGTGCTTTTAAGGGTTTCTTCAAAAGGATAGAGGTCTACAATTACCAAATCAATTGCTGGTATTTTGTATTCCTGCATTTCTTGTAAATCTTGGGCTTCGTACCTTCTTCCTAGTATGCCACCAAAAACAACAGGGTGTAAGGTTTTTACCCTTCCACCTAAAATAGATGGATAAGTAGTTAAACTTTCAACCGGAACACATTCAATACCTAAATTTTCTAAGAAAGTTTGTGTGCCACCTGTAGAATAAATGGTAATGCCTAATGCTTGTAACTGACGGGCAATGGGTTCTAGTCCATCTTTATAGAATACAGAAATGAGTGCAGATTGAATTTTTTTTTGCATATTTTATTGCTTTTGGCCCTAGGGCAGTTTTGGGGCGGAAATTAGAGATTCATTTCAAACGCACCTTGTTGGGGTACCGAATGATGGCGCAAATGTAAGCGCTCTGCTTCTTTTTTCCATAGCCGAATTTTCCACAAGGGGTTGCTGGAATCGAAAACAAATCTTGCATTATTAAAGAAGGCAGAAAGATTTTCTAATGATATGTTGGGGTTACCTGATAGAATGATTAAATCGATTACTTGGGTTGGGGTATGATTGGATATTTTAAACATAGGATTTACTACCAATACTCGTTTATTGGGCCCTATAATAATTGGTGATGAGTTAATATGCATTAAGAATGGAAGCGCTCTTGGATTGATTGCAGTGTTTGCTCTGTATAAAATGCGTGTTGGGGTTAAATAATTTTTAATGAATATTAGATTTTCAGCACCTGCATGATAAATGGAAATATCACCAATATAACAATGCTTCCTGCCAATGAAAATATCTGCAGCAGCTTTTTTGGGAGCATAGTAAACAATGAGTTTTTGTTGATTGGCCGCTTTTGTTTTGCTGAATGCTTGAACACCAAAAAATAAAGAAACAAAAAACAATGCTACAATGAATGAATGTTTATTTTTTTTAAATAACCAGATTGCCATCAAAACAATAATCGCATAGAGTATTGCTGTTTGCAAAACATCAATTTGAATACCTTGGGTTACAGCAAAAGGAATTCGGGCAGTATTTTCGATGATACGATTCATGAATCCTATTAAACGCTCAATTAGCAGTCCAGTAAATTGAGCCATGGGCTGAATAGGCGAGATCAGCATTAGTAAAATTTCTGTGTACAAAATCAAACCCGATAATGGAACAGCAATAAAGTTGGAAAAAATAAATAGGTTTGGAAATTGGTGAAAGTAAAATAGTAATAGAGGAATTGTACCTATTTGTGCTGCAAGGGTAACTGCTGTTAATTGCCAAGCAAATCTTAATAATTTGTTTTCTACAAAAACTAAATGACTTAATGGTTTAGCAAAAGCAACAATGGCTATTACAGCTGCGTAGGATAACTGAAAACCAATATCCCATAATTGCAAAGGATTGTACAATAGAATACAAAATGCAGATGCGGCAATACTATTGTAGATAGGCGCTTTTTTTTGGTAAGGTTGGCCTATAATGATAAAGCTAAACATGATGGCCGATCTAAGAATGGATGCTGCTGCGCCCGTGAGTAAGGTAAAGCTCCAAATAACCAATAACATGATGGCCAATTTTAGCCAATTTCCAATTGCAGTTTTGCCAAGTGGGTTTAATATAAATAATAGCAATCCATAAATCATACCTAAATGCATTCCACTGATAGCAATAATATGCACTACCCCTGTGTTGCTATATGCTTGTAATAATTCGGGATCTAGATTTTTTTTGTATCCAATTAATAATGCTTCTGCAATGGCTTTTTCTTTGGGCCCTTTGATGTATGCTTGAATGGTATTTAATAGATTGGTTTGTATTGCCGAGATGATTTGCTCTTTATAAGTTGGCGAGATATTGCCGATCAATTGATAATCTTCTTTTTTTAAAAAGCATTGATAAAATAGCTGTTGAGATGCAGCATAGGCTTTGTAATTAAAACCACCAGGGTTATGAACTTCTACAATCCTTTCCGGACTTTTTAAAAGCACTATTTGAGTCCCTATTTTCATCTTCGCAGCCAAACTATCTTGTTGGAAATACAGCATCAGTTTTATTTTTCCGATTTCTCCAATCGTTTTGAAGGATTGCTTGCTTGTAGATAATGGTGCTGTAATTGTTGCTATTAAAGGAGTTTTAGATGGAACTGATGGAATCTTTTTTGCTGATTGAATTAAATTCCACCCTAAAAGAATAAGCATACAATGAATGATTAATCCACCTAACCAATTATAGGAAAATTTAGTTGCTGGCAATGAAAGATGAAAGCCAATTAATAATATTGTACCAATCGCAATTCCGATTTGTACAACCATTGTTGGTAATGATAAAACATTACCCAATATCATTCCAGCAATGAGTGCAATGGCGATGCGAATAAATGGCAATCGGTACCAAGCCCTTTCTTTAAAAACAGTTTTCATACTTAGCGTAAATAAAAAAGCTGCAAAAAATAATGCAGCTTTAAATAATTATGTTAAGTGTAAATACTGTTTTTACTAGGTTATTTGCTCAGGTTCATACTGCGCTCTTTATACAAAGTACGGAAATAGGGATCTCTTAAATCTTTAATGAATCGAATGGCTTCTCCGGTACTTTTCATTTCTGGCCCCAATTCTTTGTTTACCCCTGGAAATTTATCAAAACTAAATACAGGCTCTTTAATAGCATAACCTTCTAATTTCTTTTCCATTACAAAGTCGGTTACTTTGGCTTCTCCCAACATTACTTTGGTAGCAATATTCAAATAAGGAATTTGATAAGCTTTTGCAATAAATGGAGTAGTTCTCGAAGCACGTGGATTGGCTTCAATTACATATACTTTATCGTTTTTAATGGCGAATTGTATATTGATCAATCCTTTTATATGTAATGCTCTGGCAATTTTTTCTGCATAAAACTCCATGGTTTCAACCACCAATGGTGTCAAATTAAATGCGGGTAATACTGCGTTGCTATCTCCACTATGAATGCCTGCTGGCTCTATATGTTCCATCACGCCCATGATATGGAAATTTTCTCCATCAAAAATGGCATCTACTTCAGCTTCTTGACATCTATCTAAAAAATGATCGATCAGGATTTTGTTTCCCGGAATATGCTTTAGCAAACTAATAACTGCTTTCTCCACTTCTTCGTCGTTGATAACAATCTTCATTCTTTGTCCGCCAATTACATAGCTGGGTCTTACCAAAACAGGATAACCTACTCTATTGGCTACTTGAATGGCTTCATCGGCATCAAATGCAGTACCATATTCAGGATAAGGAATATTCAATTCTTTTAATAAATCACTGAAACGACCACGATCTTCGGCAATATCCATATTGTCGAATGAGGTACCTATAATTGGAACTCCTTTCTCGTGTAATTTCTTGGCTAATTTTAAAGCAGTCTGACCGCCTAATTGCACAATAATACCATCTGGTTTTTCCAATTCGATAATTTCCCAAATATGTTCCCAGAATACAGGTTCGAAATAGAGCTTATCTGCCATATCGAAATCAGTAGAAACTGTTTCTGGATTACAGTTTACCATGATCGATTCAAAACCACATTCTTTAATGGCCAATAATCCATGTACACAACAATAATCAAATTCAATACCTTGCCCAATTCTATTAGGCCCACTGCCTAAAACAAT
>JBILRH010000177.1:0-3015 GCA_044372715.1 Sediminibacterium sp.
GTCTCATTCATTACATATATATACAGACGGCGCTGCAAGAGGTAACCCCGGACCAGGAGGTTATGGCATTGTACTTTTGTGGGGACAAAAAAGAAAAGAAATTGCTGCAGGTTTTAGACTAACCACTAATAATCGAATGGAATTAATGGCTGTAATTGTTGCACTCAATTCACTCACTAAACAAAATATTGCAGTAACTATTTATACCGATAGTAAATATATTGTAGACAGTGTTCAAAAAAAATGGCTGAACAATTGGATAAAAACCGACTTCAAAGGCGGAAAGAAAAACAAGGATTTATGGTATCAATATTATGAACTTTCCAAACAGTTCCATGTTCATTTTGTTTGGGTAAAAGGACATGCAGATAACCCATTGAATAATCGATGCGACGAGTTAGCAACATCCGCAGCAGATGGTATTCATTTATCAATTGACCATGCGTATGAAGCTGGAATTAATGATTAACCCAATCATTAAAAAACTAGACTTATAAATTAAGCCAAGTTCTTGCTGGTTGCTTTAGTAGAAAATAATGCAAAAGTACCAAAAAGAATAGCTGAGAAAATGGCTGTTGCCATTAGGCTTCCCTGATAAAAAGGAATGCCATCAGCAAAACATTGCATTAAGCCAGCAACTGTTTTTGAACGGTGCAATCCACCTCCTCCAATCCAAACCATAAAATTAGATACGATAAAAAATGTAGTTGGAGCTGTAATTGAAGCAGCAGCAATTGAAAGGATATTCTTTGTTTTAACAAAAAAACCAAAACAAGTTAAGCTCATGAATAATACATAATTCATCCATTGACCATGGTAAAAACCTGGTATAGTAGACATCCCATTTAAATAGAATAACTGGTATAACCCATCAGAAACCAACATGGAAATCAAGGGCAATAAAAAAGCTAATTTTTTATTATTCACTAATAAAGATCCAGCAAAAATGGCAATGGCCATTTGGGGTGCAAATCCAAGGGTTCTATTGGGAATGATTCTATATAAAGCCGATGCCAAAATCATCAACACAAGTGCAAATATGAGGTTCTTGTTCATTTTCATTATTCAAAATTTCTAAGCAAAAATAGGCGTAAATTGGAATAAGTCCGATTCAATTTTACCCATACTGTGAATAAACTTATGGAACCGGAACAAATGCCTTAAACAAAGTGCAATTTCCCGATGCATAAAGCTGATATTCCGCTCCAGGAAGCAAGGCTACTGCTTCTCCCCGCTTTAAAACTATACTATTGTTGATCAATGCCCCCCCTTCGGTAACAAGCATTATTTCCAATGAACCCGCAATTGCCTCATATTCAGAGCCAGCAAATAAATCAATTTTGCTAATACCAAAATCTGGAACAGGGCATGAATAGATCTTTTCGCCAACTCTTGTTGGTGTTCCTTTCATGATTTCTGGAACCACTTCTTCAAATAAGGTATGCTTCATTAACTCTGCAACATCCACATGTTTAGGCGTTAACCCACCTCTTAAAACATTGTCGCTATTGGCCATTAATTCTATGTTTTGTCCTTCTAAATAAGCATGTGGAACACCTGCTTTCTGAAAAATGGCTTCTCCTGAATTAATTTGTACAATATTGAAAAAATAGATAGAGAAAATACCTCTATCCATATCAGCGGGCAAGTCTTTTCCTTCATACAATTTTGCAGCCCACCAACCTGGATCTTGTTTGGATAATTTCCCATCATGCTTGTGCCTGATTTCTCGCTTCACCAATGGCATTAATAAAGAATTAACATCAGGCTGGTCCATTTCCATAATCATTTGATACAATGCCCTAATTCCCTCTTTTTTAAAAAGGGGTAAAAAAACCTTTAGTTCATGAACATCTTCTAAGGTCTTTTCTAATGCAAGATTCTCTTTAAAACCATGTAATAACCAAAAATCACTCAATGCTACCATTACTTCTGGTTTATGATTGCGATCTTTATAATTTCTATGCGGCGCATTGATTGGAATTCCTGCTGCCTCTTCTCTATCGAATCCTTTTTCCGCTTCTTCTTTGCTAGGATGAACTTGAATGGATAACATATCATGCACGTCCAATACTTTAAGCAAATAAGGTAATTCGCCAAATCGATCTGCAATTGCAGGAGTTAAAGTATCATTCAAATTGGCATTAACCAATTGGTTCAATGTAATCAAATCCCCATTTACATGAAAACTTGCTGGAGCAGAAGGATGAGCACCCAACCAATATTCAGCGCAAGGTTTATTGGCATCATTATGGTCTCCTATTAATGCAGGTATAAATGATCTGCCTCCCCAAGCATAATGTTGAACTACTCCTTTAATCTTAAAAATCCGTTCATTGATAGTCATATTCAGGTATTTACTCTCTTGTATAACGCTGAAATGCCGAATATCTTGTATCAAAAATTGAATTATGGAATACAATACCCTACAAGTAGGCAAAATAGGTGAAGATTTAGCTGTTGCCTTTTTATGTAATAAAGAATACAGCATTCTAGAAAGAAACTGGAGGCATAAACACTATGAAATAGACATTATTGCCTGCAAAAAAAATCGATTACACATAATTGAAGTAAAAACTAGAAATTCACTTGATTTCGGCTACCCCGAAGAAAGTATAGGAAAAGCAAAAATGCAATTCCTTAAAAATGCAGCTTCCTCCTATCAACATCAACATCCACAATGGAAATACTTACAATTTGATGTAATTGCCATAAGATTAGAAAAAAATACAATTAAGGAAGTCTTTTTTATTGAAGATGTGTATTTCTAATTAACCCTATCATTTTAATGAGCAATATAATTCTTTTCCCCCGCTGTTATTGGTATCGGCAACATGTTCTGTTTTGGAGGCAACGGACAAGTTGCATATGGCGTAAAAACACAGGGAGGATTAAATGCCTTATTAAAATCTATTACTGTTCTGCCGCTTGAGTCGGGCGCAGGTATATACATAAATCTTCCAGCCCCATATGTTTCTTTTTTATTGGTTAAATCTCCAAAAATTACAAATAATG
>JBILRH010000053.1:0-11423 GCA_044372715.1 Sediminibacterium sp.
GGGTTCTTGGTTTCTTGCGCACGAAGTACTCCAACATTAAAAAAGGAAAAGAAAATAAAAGAATAAATGAGTAATCTTTTCTTCATAAGCGCTTCAGCTCTATCTGTGCAAATGTACTATTTTGCACCGTTTAATGGGTTAAAGTCTTTAATTCCTAACAAAGTAAAGCCCTAGGAACTTAACTTTGCACTTTCAATCCTTTTTTAACAAAAACTTTCGTGATGACAACCGAAGATATTCTCAAGGCCCTCAGTAATGTGCAAGAACCCGATTTGGGCAAAGATTTGGTGACTTTAAACATGGTTAAAGACATTAAAATTGATGGTGATAAAGTAAGTTTTACAATAGTACTCACCACTCCGGCATGTCCTATGAAAGACATGATGCAAAGAGCCAGTGAAAATGCAATTAAACTACTGGTTAATAAAGCTGCAATTGTTACTGTAAATTTTACGGCAAATACATCTTCTACCAGAAAAGATGATCAAAAAGTACTTGGAGGGGTAAAAAATATTATTGCAGTAGTAAGTGGAAAAGGTGGGGTTGGAAAAAGTACTATTTCGGCCAATTTGGCTTTGGCCCTAGCAGAAGGTGGGGCATCAGTGGGGTTAATGGATGCGGATATATACGGGCCCAGTGTTCCCATGATGTTTGGAGTGAGAGGGGAGAGGCCGATGATGAAAGATGTAAATGGCAAGGGAATGATTCTGCCGCTCGATAAATTTGGGATTAAATTAATGAGTATTGGATTATTGGTGGATGAAAAAAGTGCAGTTGTTTGGAGAGGTCCAATGGCAAGTAGTGCTATTCGTCAATTTGTTACAGACGTTGAATGGGGCGATCTAGATTATTTAATAATTGATATGCCTCCAGGAACTGGCGATATACATTTAACTTTAATGCAAACCGTACCTGTTACTGGTGTAGTAATTGTAACAACACCTCAAAATGTTGCTTTAGCGGATGCTAAAAAAGCAATTGCCATGTTTGGACAAGCACAAATCAATGTTCCAATTATTGGATTGATAGAAAACATGGCCTATTTTACTCCAGCTGAATTGCCAGAAAATAAATATTTCTTATTTGGAAAAGAAGGTGGAAAAAACTTAGCAGAAGAATATGAGCTTCCTTTCTTGGGTCAAATTCCTTTGGTTCAAAGGATTCGTGAGGGTGGAGATGAGGGCGTTCCTGCAATGGTGGGTAATGATCCTATCAGTCAGCAAGCATTTCGGAATTTTACCGCAATGGCCGTAAGGAATATTGCTGTTAGAAATGCCAATATGCCTAAAACACAACTAATAGAAGTAGTAGCATAATAAGCATGTATAATATTCCTTATTTCAAAGCCAAAGAACATGAAGAGGTGATTGCTTTTATGAAAGCACATCCTTTTGTGGTTTTATGTGGGGTTGATAAGGATCAAAAACCTGTTGCCACTCATTTACCTGTATTGATCATTGAAAAGAATGACCAACTATTTTTACAAGCACATATGATGCGTAAACAAGAGCATTGCATTTCATTTGAATCGAATGAAAATGTGTTAGCTATTTTCAGCGGAGTACACAGTTATATAAGCGCTCAATCATATAATCAAATAAATACAGCTAGTACTTGGAATTATACTGCTGTTCATGCTGCAGGAACAATACGTTTTTTAGATGATGAAGGTTTATATGAACTATTGGTGAATCTAACCAATCATTTCGAGGGAAGCCCGCATTCGCCTTCATCTGTTAAAGCAATGGATGAAGCATATGTAAGAAACCATATGAAGGCAGTTGTTGCATTCGAAATTGAAGTTACTAATTTGCAACATGTTTTTAAATTGAGTCAAAATAAATCAGAGCAGGAAAAATCTCGAATAATAGAACAATTATCTAAGGGAGATGGCAATCAACAGCTATTAGCTCAACAGATGAAACAACAATAAGCGTTTAATCATTATTCAAACTTTTTTAAATGAATAAGTGTATTTTTTTATTGCTTTTATTGATTGCATGCAATCCTGTTAATCAAATAAAAACTTCAATGACAATTATTCCATTCGATTATCAAGGGCATAGAGGTTGCAGAGGTTTGATGCCTGAGAATACCATTCCTGCTATGTTAAAAGCGATTGATTTAGGTGTGACGACTTTAGAAATGGATGCTATCATTACAAAAGACAATCAAGTAATTCTTAGTCATGAACCTTTTTTTAATCATGAGATTACTACAAAACCGAATGGAGAATTTGTAAAAGAGACAGAGGAAAAGTTGTTGAATATTTATCAGATGACTTATGAAGAAGTAAAGCGATTTGATGTTGGTTTAAAACCACATGCCCGTTTTCCGAATCAAGCTAAACTAGCAATTGCAAAGCCTTTACTTGCTGATATGATTGATGCTGCAGAACAATACTGTAAAGTTAAAAGCAAACAACCGATTCATTATAATATAGAAACCAAAACACAATCAACCACAGACAATCAGTTTCATCCAGCGCCAGCTGCATTTGTGGAATTATTGGTTGAAGTAATTCGGGCTAAGAAAATTACCAACCGAGTAACCATACAGTCTTTTGATATACGCACATTGCAATACCTTCATCAAAAATATCCTTCAATCAAAACGGCTTTGTTGATTGAAGATTTTGATAAAACTGGCTTAGAAGCACAATTGGTTCAATTAGGATTTACGCCAACCATTTATAGTCCTCATTTTTCGCTGGTAAATCCTTCTCTTATTCTACAATGTGCCAATAAGAAAATGCAAGTTATTCCTTGGACTGTAAACGATTTGCCAACTATTCAACGATTAAAAGCAATGGGGGTAAACGGTATTATATCTGATTATCCCAATTTGTTTAATCAATAAGCATTGGACAGAAGGATGTACCTTTATAACCAGTTTTAGAATAATGAAAAAGATTATCATAACACTCGATGGATTTTCTTCCTGCGGAAAAAGTACATTGGCCAAGCAGTTGGCTCGTATGTTAAATTATGTGTTTATTGATAGTGGGGCCATGTATAGAGCAATTACACTCTATTTTATGCGAAATCATATTAACTGGAACAATAATGAGGAAGTTCAAGTTGCTTTGAAAGAAATCAACTTAGATTTTGATTACAACGATTTAACAGGTTCTAGCGATATGTTGCTCAATGATGAGAATGTTGAATTATTGATTAGAGATATGTTGGTGAGCGAGCATGTAAGTGAAGTTGCTGCAAATCAATATGTACGTGAGTTTGGGGTAGCGCAGCAACAAAAATTAGGTACTCGAAAAGGAATTGTAATGGATGGGAGAGATATTGGTACCACCGTTTTTCCACAAGCCGAATTAAAAATATTTGTAACTGCTGATCCTGCTGTTAGAGTGGAGCGTAGATTCAAAGAAATGTTCGAAAAGAATCCGAACATTACTATTGAAGAAGTGAAAGACAATTTAGAAATGCGCGACTATCTAGATAGCAATCGCGAATTCAGTCCTTTGCGTAAAGCCGAAGACGCAATTGTATTAGACAATAGCAATCTTAGCAGAGAAGAACAACTCAATATTGCATTGGGTTGGGCCAATCAAAAAATGGAGGAGTAATTAAATCAATTGCTCTGAAATTTTTCCAGTAAGCTTATTTTTCAATATTAATTTTTTGGCACCATAATGGGTCATTTCTTCTTTTACTAAATAGTGTTCAGCATCGTATTCAGTTAAATGACTTTCTTTGGTAACACCTGTTTTGCCTCTCCAAATATCCAATTGAACTGGTTCCCATAATTTGGTTTTTGCCGATTTATAGGCTGCATCTAAAATGGCATTCACCACATAGCCATCATAAAAAGTTTCTTTAGGTTCAATGCCTTTTTCAATGGCATTAAACATGTCCATAAACATATGGTTATAGCCTAACTCATTCAATTCATCACCTACAGGAAATAACCAACCCGAATTGGATTCTGCTTTTTCTGCAATATAATCTCCACCTTTTCCAGTGGTAAACATATCAAAACCAGTTCTTAAAAAACTATTGATCCAAATAGTACCTTCTGTACCCATTACTTCATCACGCAAATCAAGCCCACCTCTAAAAGTCCAACTCACTTCAAACTGACCAATAGCACCGTTTTCATACTTCACCAAACCAATGGCATGGTCTTCTGCATCAATAGGTTTTACCTGCGTATCTGCCCAGCACATCACTTCAATTGGCTTAATATCTTTTCCAATATATGATCTGGATATTTCAACACAATGGCAACCCAAATCTAAAATACAACCGCCTCCTGCTTGCTCAATATCCCAAAACCATTCACTGTGTGGGCCAGGATGGGTTTCTCTTGATTTTGCCCAAAGTATTCTACCAAGAGCACCATTTTGAACAGATTCATTTGCTTTGATGAATTTAGGTGTGTACACCAGATCTTCTAAATAACCATTAAAAATACCTGCAGCTTCTACGGCTTCTAACATACGCTTTGCTTCAGCAGCATTGCGCCCCAAGGGCTTAGTAGTAATTACCGCTTTCTTGTGTTTGCAACAAAGCATAACCGCTTCTTCGTGCAAATTATTTGGAAGTGCTATACAAACCATATCAACATCAGCTCTTGCAATGGATTCTTCCATAGTGGTGGTCCAATGATGGCATTGATAATCAGCAGCAAATTTTTTGGCGCTTTCTTCTCTGCGAGAATAGATGCTTACTATTGAATCTTTACTTCTATATCCTTGAATAGAGTCTGCATAAAATCTTCCGATAAAACCGGAACCTAACATGGCGATGCGTTGCATAGAGAATGATGAATTATGAATTATGAAAGATGAATTATGAAAGATGAATTATGAAAGATGAATTATGAAATATGGGTTATTGAGTGACGGATTTTTTTTCTTTAAAAAAAAGAATAAAGAACATCAATACTGCCGCTGCTATATAAGCAGGAGTCATCCAAATTCCCTGCCAATTATGAGCAGTTTCACTGGTCTTCTGTGCATTTACAATATATCCTGAAAAGCTTGTTCCTATTACCATTCCCAAGCCATAAGTAGCAAAAGTAAATAAGCCTTGTGCAGCATTCTTTATTTTTTCACCTGCTTTTTTCTCTGTGTACATATAACCTGTTACAAAGAAAAAGTCATAACAAATACCGTGTAGAATAATGCCTGCATACAACATCCAAGAACTGTTCTCTACATTTCCATAAGCAAAGAAAATATAGCGTAAAATCCAAGCTGACATCCCAAAAATCAACATGTTTTTTACGCCGGCTCTATTGAATAAAAAGGGAATGGCTAAAATAAATACAGCTTCAGATACCTGACCCAAGGTCATTTTGCTGGCTGCATTAGGGAAGCCTATTTCATTTAAAAATGGATTGGCAAATCCATAATAAAAAGAGAGGGGAATGCAAATTAAAATAGCGGCAATAAAAAATACCAGAAATGATTTCTCTTTTAATAAAACAAATGCTTCTGTTCCAATTGCAGATGAAGCATCGGCTGTTTTTCCTTTTGGAGCTGTATTGGGTAATACAAAACTAAAAAGCCCAAGCCCTAAAGAAACTGCAGCCGCAATATAAAATGTATTGGCAGATTTTTCTATACCCATTTGCCCAATGCAAAGGCCAGCAACAATCCATCCAATGGTACCAAAAACCCTGATCCAAGGGAATTGTTTTCCGGAGTCGGTCATTTGGGAAAATGCTATACTATTGCTCAATGCAATGGTTGGCATGTACAGTAATGAGTATAATAAAACAACCCAATAAAAACTGTTGCTGCTTTCGATTTTTGTTGCCATAAAAAGTACTCCGGCACCTAAAACATGCAGAATACCCATGATTTTTTGTGCGGCAAAAAATCGATCAGCAATCAATCCTACAAAAAAAGGAGAGATCATGGTTGCAATGGCCAATGCTCCATATGTTGCTCCAATTTGAACATCGGATGCTTCTAAAGGGGCTTGCCCCATATAAGTACCCATGGTAACATACCATGCACTCCAAATGAAGTACTGTAAAAACATCATAATGCCGAGGGATATACCTGTAGTCATTTTCATATTGCAAGTAATTAGCGTTTCCAAATTAAAGAAATACTTGCATTAACGTGTAATTATTTTATCCCAATGCCTGCAAAATATCAGCCAATATATCATCTCTATGTTCTAATCCAACACTTATACGGATTAGTCCAGGTGTAATATTAACTGCCTGACGTTCTGCTTCAGACAATTTTGCATGTGTTGTACTTGCCGGATGAGAAGCAATGCTTCTGGTGTCACCAAGGTTTGCAGTAAGCGAAAGCATTTTTAAATTGTCTAAAAATTTTCTCCCAGCTTCTAATCCGCCCTTTAACTCAAAGCATACAATACCTCCGCCATTTTGCATTTGTTTTTTGGCAATGGAAGAATGTGGATGAGAGGCTAAAAAAGGATATCTCAAATTAGCAATTGCCGGATGGTTTTCGAGTTGTTCTGCAATGAACAATGCATTGGATGCATGACGTTCCATGCGAACATCTAAAGTTTCTAAACTCTTGCTCAATACCCATGCATTAAAAGGAGACAATGCTGGGCCAGTGCTTCTGCAAAATAAATAGATATCCTGAATAAGGTCTTTTCTGCCAACTACTACACCACCCAATACACGGCCTTGTCCATCCAACCATTTTGTTGCAGAGTGTACTACTAAATCTGCTCCAAATTCAATCGGGCGTTGGTTTACAGGAGTGGCAAAACAATTGTCTACATTAAAAATAATACCATGTTTTTTTGCTAACCTGCCTATCATTTCCATATCTAAAACATCCAAACCTGGATTGGTTGGCGTTTCTAAATAAATCATTTTAGTATTGGGAGTGATGGCAGCTTCCCATTCGGCCTCAGTAGCATTGGCACCAATATATCCATATTCAATTCCGTATTTGGGCAAGTATTTAGCAATCACTGTGTGCGTACTTCCAAAAATAGAATTACAAGAAAGTAAACGGTCGCCTTGTTTTAATAATGCCATGAATGAACCAAATACTGCGCTCATTCCTGATGCAGTTGCATAGCCCGATTCGGCTCCTTCTAAAGCAACTATTTTATCGATGAATTCTTGCACATTAGGGTTGCTAAATCTACTATAAATATTATCATCTGTTTCATCTGCAAATGCAGCACGCATTTCTTCTGCATTATCAAAACAGAAACTACTCGTTAGAAAAAGCGGAGTAGAATGTTCCATTTCGTTGGTTCGCTCGGTTTGTATGCGGATTGCTTTTGTTTCGTTTTTCATTCGATTTTTTTTGGCAAAATGATTTGCAATTTTTTAGTTAATGGTAACCGTCCAATCTATGGTACAACCAGCAGCTCTTAATGTGGCAGCCACCGAACAATATTTATTCAAGGAAAGTGCAATGGCTTTCTCTGCTTTGTCTTTTTCTATAGAACCAGTAAAATAAAATTCAATCATCACCTGTTTCCATAAAGAAGGTTCTTTTCCATGTTCACGCTCTCCTTTAATAATCATTTTAAAATCTTCAATGATTTGTTTTTGCTTTTTCAGAATTGAAATAATATCTACTCCTCCACAACCCCCAAGACCCATCAGCAAAGATTGCATAGGCCGAATACCCGAATCCTTCCCCCCAATTGCAGATGAAGCGTCTAATCTTGCTGTATTTCCATTGCTATCGGTTGCTAAAAATGCATAGGCATCATCCACTCTTTTTACCTCAATTTGGTCCATTTTTAAAATTTCAACAAATGTACGCAGCGCAAAGCTTTATTTTGCAGTAGAAATTCAGATTAATCAGTATGTTAGTTTATACACATAATCATCCTTTCCATCTCGAAAATGGCAAAATGCTACCTGAGGTAGCAATTGCCTATAAAACAGAGGGAACACTCAATACTGCAAAAGACAATGTTATTTGGATTTGTCATGCACTTACTGCCAATGCCGATGCATCCGATTGGTGGAAGGGTTTGGTTGGAGAAGGTTGTTTAATTGACCCCAAAAAATATTTTATTGTAGGAGCAAATATCATTGGTTCTTGTTATGGTTCAACAGGTCCTTTAAGTGTTGATCCAACTACCAGCAAGCCCTATTATGCTAGTTTTCCTACAGTTACTATTAGAGATATTGTAGCAGCACATATTCTACTTAGAAAACATTTGGGTATTCATTCCATTCATTTATTGATGGGAGGAAGTATGGGTGGATATCAGGTATTGGAATGGGCTGTGATGGAACCGAGTGTAATTCATAAAATGTTTTTGATTGCAACTTCGCCTTCGGAGAGTGCTTGGGGTGTTGCGGTTCATACAGCACAAAGATTAGCGATTGAAGCAGATCAAACATGGCAGGATATGCAACCCAATGCAGGTGCAAGAGGATTAAAAGCAGCTCGTGCTATTGGAATGCTTACCTATAGAAACTATACCACTTTTCAAGAAAAGCAAACAGATCCAGACCCTGAAAAAATAGATGATTTTAAAGCATCTTCTTATTTGCATTATCAAGGAGATAAATTGGTGAAGCGCTTCAATGCTTATAGTTATTGGTTGCTAACCAAGGCGATGGATAGCCATCATTTGGCAAGAGGAAGGGGAGGAGAATTGATTGAAGTGTTGAAAGCCATACAACAACCCACATTCATTATTGGCATCAATAGCGATATTCTTTGTCCATTAGATGAACAACAGTTTATGGCCGATCATATGCCGAATGCCGAATTGGTTGCCATTGATTCTACCTATGGGCATGATGGTTTTATTATTGAAACAAAACAGATTACTGAAATATTGGCGGGCTGGATTTAGTAAATCTTATTTTATTGCGGGTGGTATTTACTCACAGCATTTTTATACACTTCTGCTTTGTTTAAGGTCATGGGTTTTGTTTCTTGTTTGGTATACATTTCCATTTGATCGGTATAATGCGGAGAATTTTTTCTTGCAGATGCACCATATACATTTAATGATTCTATTATTGGTCCATCTTTGGTGAAACGAACCAACTCTATATATGCATCGCCCTGATTGCCCTTGTACATACCATTTTTATAAGGAACTGAATACATAGGTGCTAATACATCAGGCAAACCTGGTAAAGGGATTGCCGCATCTCCTCTCACTAATTTTTGTACATCACCTAATTGAATATTGGTACTGCCAAAATCCTTGATCATGGTTGCTTTAGCTTCTCTTAAAATAGCAATAGCATCTTCTTGTTTGATGCCTTTGTTTTTAAAATAGTAAGCCCATTTTTTGGAAGCAATGGTATACACAAAAAAGAAATTGCCTGCGCCAATACTTTCAGCATAAGTTTTTTTATCCCAGGCTCTTAAGTTGTTAATGATATCTGCAATATCAGGGTAAGCAGTTGCATCTAATAAAAACAAACTATCAATATTTGCTGGGAAATACATTTTAGATGGAAATTGTCGATCGAATTTTATTCGTTTAAAATCGGCATAAGATACTTTGTTCAATGGTTTTACTAATTCTTCGAAACGCTTGCTGCGATTGTTCTCTAGTGTTTCGTACCCCATGGTAATATCTTTAATTACCGGGTTTTCTGCGCCATCTGTAGAGTGAAAAGAAGAGTGATTGGTATTGTATACATAACCTGTAGAAGGTTGTAATACTTGTGGCAAATCAGCTAAAGGATGCAAACTATTCCAAAGTGTTGCAGAAGTATTACCTGGAAGTGTGGTTGCCCAATTGTATTGTTTATCTCTGATGGGAATTCTTCCATTGCTTAAATAATAAATGGTATCGTATTTATCCGCATAAACAATATTGTATCCTGGAATGGCCAACATATTCAATGCAGCTTTAAACTCTGTATAGTTTTTGGCTTTGTTAAAACGATACCATTGCTCTAATCCACGAATATCCATTTGTGCTGGCATACGAATAGAGAATGTTCCTCTTTCAGTAATTAAAGTAGGCCCGTATTTACTCCAATATGCTTTCTTTTTTACATTTATTTTGGCGCCTGCAATTTTTACTTTTAATAAGGCAGTTCTTTCTTCGAGTGTTTCCCAATTGCCATCAAATTTGTATTGCAATTTATTGGCTGGATTAATTTCCAATTGATATACATCTAATTTGTCTGGGTTATTTACTGTATGCGCCCAGCCTAAGTTTTCATTCACTCCATGCAAAATAGTGGGAGCTCCTGGAAAATTGGCACCCAAAATATTCCAACCTTCTTCGCTACATAAATGCGCTTCATAAAATGCTACTGGTCCTTCCAAAGGTTGATGGGCATTGATGTCTAAGTAAACTTGTCCATCGGTTGTTTTGGCACTGTTGAAGGCAAATGCATTGCTTCCTGCTGTTTTATAGTTCTCTAATAAAGGAACAGTGCCTCCAAAAATAGAAGACAATGCTTTGTCTGCTCCTGATAAAACACATAATTGTAATACCGAATATTGAATCATGTCCTTTGGCGTAACAGGGAAAGCATTTTTCAATAAGATCTCTTTTGGATGTTTGTTTGCATAAGCATTCAAACCAGCGCAATAGCCTTCTAATAATTTTTTAAAATCTGGGCTAAGGTCTTTCTCAAATTTTTCTTCTACCAATTCAGGAATGCGCAAGAGATGGATAATATAATCGATTGATGCACCTTTTTTTCCTTGGTACTGAGCCAACATGGCTTTTCCGGCCATCAATGATTGTTGAATGGTGGCAAAATCATCTTCGGCATGGGCCCAGGCCAAACCATATGCTACTTCTGGGTCTGTTTTTCCAAAAATATGGGGTACGCCGTATTTATCCCTGATAATATCAATTTTACTAGGATTAATTTGAGCATTTCCAATTTGGGTAAGCAATAGGATAAAGGCAAGCAAGACAATTCTATGCATGGTGTTGTTTTGAGTAATGCAATTTAACAACTTCGTATTTACCCAACTAATTTGATACTTGCTTGTTATCTTTAAACAAATAATTGAATTATGGGAATCTGGAAACAAATCAGCGAATATCTCTTTATTTCTAAAAGAGATCCTAATGCGCCAAGAACTCAATGGATGAAATACATGCATGGTATGAACAGAATATCATTATTGATGTTCATTCTGGCTTTGTTGTTTATTCTCTTTAAGTCAGTCATTTTACCACTTATAAGAAAATAGCCAAACGGGGTAGATAGTTTCTATAATGAACTATTTTTTCTTTAAGAATTGCATGATTTTTTCTGCCGCTTGTTTAGATGCATTACCACCAGCAGATAATACAGTATGTAATGTTTGATAGTCTTTATAGAGTTTAGCTAAGTGATTTTCATCTTTTAATAATCTGGAAAGTTCTCGTACAAGATTTTCGGTATTCAATTCATCTTGAATTAATTCTTTTACTATTTCTTTGTTCATGATCAAGTTTACCAGCGAAATAAATTTGATCTTGATTAATCGCTTAATGATCTGATAACTGATGGGG
>JBILRH010000054.1:0-11360 GCA_044372715.1 Sediminibacterium sp.
ACTTTCGAGCAATCAATTCCAGATGAATATTTATTTAATATTCAAGAAACTTATACCAATTATATAAAGCAACACAAAATCAAAACCCTATTTATTGATGCTAGCAATGCCGATTTTATAAACAACGAAGCTCATTTAAAAGTGATCATAGACGCACTGAATAACGACTATGAAGATGGTCAACATTATTTTACTTTACCATGAAAATAGTTCAGCAAAAATCAGCTCCATTTGCTGCTATGAAGATAGCTGAGTTCAGACATTTAATGTTTGGGCGATTTTCTTTTATCATGGGACTAAGAATGCTGGGTACTTTGGTTGGCTGGTGGATTTATGAATTAACCAACGAACCTTTTGCCATTGGCCTTATTGGATTAGCTGAAGTTATTCCAGCTGTTTCTCTCTCCCTTTATGCCGGATATGTGATTGATATTAGTGAAAAAAGAAAACTATTATTAAAAGGTGTTATTTGCTATTTAACATGCGCCATTTTATTATTACTGCTATCAAGCAATTATACAGCAACACAAATTAGCAATCACTGGATTGCTTTTGGCATTTATATTATCATCTTTTTTACTGGTATAATCAGGGCTTTTACAGGGCCTACTTTTGGAACCATGGTAGCTGCAATTGTACCTAAAGATATGCTGCAAAATGCAACAACTTGGAATCAAGGTATTTGGCTGTCCGCATCGGTTACAGGCCATGCAACAGTTGGATTTCTGATTGCTTTAGTAGGCAATACCAATTCACTATTAATTATCTGTTGCATGATTGTTCTTGGCATTTTTTACATGTACCGAATAAAGCCCAAACCTGCACTAAATGTTAAGGGAGAAAAAACCGGCTTAGCAAGTGTAAAAGAAGGCTTGGTATATGTATATCAAACCAAAGAATTATTAGGCGCTTTATCTCTCGATTTATTTGCTGTATTTTTTGGAGGAGCAGTTGCAATGATTCCTGTATTTGCAAAAGATATTTTAAAAGTAGGGCCAATCGGATTTGGATGGTTAAATGCTGCTGCAGATATTGGATCTATTTTAATCATTGTTTTACTTACTTTTTTTCCAATACATAAAGGTCAGGGCAAAAAATTACTATTGGCAGTAGGTGGTTTTGGTATTTGCATCATCATATTTGCATTATCAAAATTATTTTGGCTTTCTTTTGCCGTATTGGTAATTAGTGGCATACTTGATGGAATTAGTATGATTGTGAGAGGCACTATTGTACAAATGAGAACTCCAGATCATATGCGGGGCAGGGTAATGAGTGTAAACTCTATGTTTATCAATAGCAGCAATGAATTGGGGCAGTTCGAAAGTGGTATGGCAGCAAAGTTATTAGGCGTTATCCCTTCTGTTGTTTTTGGAGGTTGTATGACCATTTTTGTTGTAGCGGTAACTTGGTTTAAAGCCCCAGCATTAAGAAAAATGGAATATTAAATATGGTCGAAAAGATATTTAATAGCAAAAAATAAGAATCGCTCTATTAAAGTTTAATGAGTTTTTCCAATACAAAATATACTGCCGGACAAAAACTAGCATTCTTTAAAGTAATAGCCGGACGTTTTAGTAAAACATCTTCATCTGTATAAGGGAACCTTTGACAATCGGAAGGTCTTTTATCATAAATACTACAGAAATTATCTTCCCCTAAAAATGGGCAGGGAGTAGACTTTACTACATAATCTCCTTCGGAATCAAGAGAAAGATATGTTTCAATAAAGTTACTCTCCTTCATATTTAAATGCTTGCTGATTCTTTTAATATCAGGCGTTTTAAATCGGGGAGAATAATTTTTACAACAATTGGCACAAGTTAAACAATCAATTTTTTCAAATGCCGCTTCATGCAAATCGGGAAGTACTTTTAAAACTTTATTTTTATCGGCCCTACTCAGCCAATTTTTATACAATTTCTCGTGCTCTTTGCTTTTTTTCTCCCAATTATTTAACAAATCTTCTTCCATATGATCCATTTTATCGTATTTCAACTAAAATAAACTCGCTTAAGTTAGTATTGCAATTGCTAGCTACAAAGTTAATTCCTTGTTCAACTGCTAAATTATGAATTCAATTAGAGAACAGTGGGTAATTTTAAATGTAAGTTCAATTTATATTCTTATTAGCGTTTTATCTATACCATTCCGCTGGCATTACTGAGATTTAAGCCTATTGATTTATTGTTCATTTATATGGAAAGACCTTACCCAAAAAGACATTCCATTGCAATCCAGATTGAAATACTTATTTGGACCTCCAGGCTGGAGACATGATGGAAGTAGAAGAACCAGCCATAAACTAAGGAAATTGGGGCAAATAGACCAGCTAAGAAGTTAACAACCTATCCCCCAATTAAACAAAATCAATCAAATTCTGTTACATCATCTTAACTTTGCGGCACTTAAAATATCAATTAGTATATGAACTTATTTGAGCAACAATCTACCCAGTTTCAACGGAGGCATATTGGCCCTAACGAGAATGCATTAAATAGCATGTTAGCAACCATCAATGAAAAAAATATAGGCTCTCTCATTAACAAAACTGTACCTGACAGTATTCGCATAAAAACTGACCTTGATACACCCGCATCCATCAGTGAATTTGAATACTTACAACAGTTAAAGATTGTAGCTTCAAAAAATAAAGTATACAAGAATTTTATTGGTCAAGGGTATTACGGCACTATAACTCCTAGTGTTATTTTAAGAACCATTTTTGAGAATCCAGGATGGTATACCCAATACACACCTTATCAAGCGGAAATTTCTCAAGGCAGATTAGAAAGCTTGTTGAATTTCCAAACAATGGTTACCGATTTAACCGGATTACCAATGGCCAATGCTTCCTTATTAGATGAAGCAACTGCTGCAGCGGAAGCCATGGCAATGTTATTTCATCAAGCAAATAAAACAGACAATATTACCAAGCCAAAATTATTTGTTGATGAGCAGATATTCCCTCAAACAAAATTGGTTTTAATCACCAGAGCTGCTCCTATCGGAATTGAAATTGTAACGGGCAATTACCAATCCGCCAATATCGATTCAACTTATTTTGGTGCAATACTGCAATACCCAGCCAACAATGGTTCTGTTGATGATTATCGCAATTTTATCAAGGGAGTTCACGAGGCAGGCGCTTATGTAATCATGGCTACCGATTTATTGGCATTAACACTACTAACACCTCCTGGAGAATTAGGCGCTGATGTAGCAATTGGTTCTGCTCAAAGATTTGGAGTTCCAATGGGATATGGCGGCCCTCATGCAGCTTTTTTTGCAACCAATGATGATTTTAAAAGAGGCATGCCAGGTAGATTAATTGGTGTAAGTATCGATGCTCAGGGTAATCGTGCTTTAAGAATGGCATTGCAAACAAGGGAACAACATATTAAACGCGAAAAAGCCACTTCAAATATTTGTACCGCACAAGCTTTATTGGCCAACATGGCTGCAATGTATGCAGTATATCATGGTGCAAATGGATTAAAAAATATTGCAGAAAGAATCCATTTAATGGCCAGTTCAGTGTCAGCTTCACTTGTACAATTAGGCTTACGTCAATCTAATAATCATTTCTTCGACACCATTCATATTAGTGGGGTTGATGCAACTAAAATAAAAACAGTTGCAGAACAACACCAAACCAACTTCCGTTATTTCGAAGATGGAAGTATTGGAATAAGTATAGATGAAACTACTTCAATTGAAGATGCAAATAATATTATAAAAATATTTGAAACAGTTTTAGAAAAAAATACTGGCAAGAAAATATCTGCCGAATCGATATTAGCATCAGCAACCGCTATTGATAAAAATCTAACAAGAACTAGCAGTTACCTAACTCATCCTGTGTTTAATACACATCATAGTGAGAGTCAGATGATGCGATATATCAAGCAGTTAGAAAATAAAGATCTATCGTTAAATACCAGTATGATCAGTTTAGGTAGTTGCACCATGAAATTGAATGCCGCTACAGAAATGATTCCTGTGAGTTGGCCAGAATTTGGAGGCTTGCACCCATTTGTTCCAATGAATCAAACAGAAGGTTATCAACAAATTCTTGCTGAGCTAAACCAATTTTTATGCGCTGTTACAGGATTCACAGCATGCAGTTTACAACCCAATAGCGGTGCACAAGGAGAATATGCAGGATTATTAACTATAAGAGCATATCATCTTCACAGAAAAGAAGACCATAGAAATATTGTACTTATTCCTATTAGTGCTCACGGAACAAATCCTGCAAGTGCTGTTATGGCAGGCTTCAAAGTAGTAGTGGTAAAATGTGATGAAGATGGAAATATTGATATGACCGACTTGGAAAACAAAGCCATTCAATACAAAGATACATTAGGCGGATTGATGGTTACATACCCATCTACACATGGTGTTTTCGAAGAAACCATAAAAGATATTTGTAACATCATACATGAAAATGGTGGATTGGTTTATATGGATGGAGCCAACATGAATGCACAAGTTGGTTTAACAAGCCCAGGAATGATTGGTGCTGATGTTTGTCATCTTAATTTACACAAAACATTTGCTATTCCACATGGAGGTGGTGGACCAGGAATGGGACCAATCTGTGTGAATGACAAACTAGCTCCTTTTTTACCTGGCCATTTGATGGGTTATACAAATGATGAATTAGCGGTAAGTGCTGCCCCATTTGGTTCTGCAAGTATTTTATTAATTAGTTACGCATATATCAAGATGTTGGGCTATGATGGTATTCGAATGGCAACCGAATATGCTATTTTGAATGCTAATTACATGAAAGCACGTTTGGAAAAATATTACCCAATATTGTACACCGCTAAAAATGGCACTTGTGCGCATGAGTTCATTGTAGATTTAAGACCATTTAAACAAAGCGCAGGAGTTGAAGTTGAAGATGTTGCTAAGCGATTGATCGATTATGGATTTCACGCCCCTACCATGAGTTTCCCTGTTCCAGGAACCATCATGATAGAGCCCACAGAAAGCGAAGACAAAGGAGAACTAGATCGTTTTTGTGATGCCATGATTGCCATTTACGATGAAATCAAAGCAATAGAAAATGGAACATCAGATAAATTAGACAATGCTTTAAAAAATGCACCGCATACCCAGGCAGTTGTTTGTGCAGATGAATGGAATCATAGTTATACCAGACAGGAAGCTGCGTTTCCGTTGTATTATGTTACACAGAATAAATTCTGGCCAAGCGTTGCAAGGGTAAATAATACCCATGGAGATAGAAACCTCATTTGCACTTGTGAGCCAGTTTCTTCTTATGCAGAATAAATATTAAACCATTCAGCGAATGGCTATATAGTTCACAATAAAAAACCCAGCTACTTATGTGGCTGGGTTTTTTTTAAGAAATAAATAATGGCATCTTTATCTGCTATAGTTTGTTCTAATTGTTGAATTTGTTGTTGTAAAGAATGAATGAGTGCAACTTGAATTGGCAAATAATGGTTTCCATTTTCACTCAAATGATGGGAGGTTTTCAAATCTTCAATAGAATACAAATTTGTTGTCATATTACCTTGCCCGGTAACCAACCAATGTATATTTAAATCGGGAAAATGCGATTTAATCTTTTCTAATACCCCAGAACCAATATTGCCTTTGCCCCTAAATTGTTTACCTAAATAGCCATTAGACAATCCACATGTATGCTCAAATGCATAGGCACTAAATGATTTAGATTCCAGATAACGATATAGTCGATCCATTAATCTCATTAAGTGTTAATAGGTTAAACAAAAGCCGATAAATGCATTTTTAGTTCTGTAGTTTGTATGAAATTATTCTCAGCTATTGCGAAGTAAAGAATGCACTAGGCTTTTTGCAATACGGCAAATACCTGAAGTTGTTTTTATTTAACGGTGTTAGAAAACAAATGAACAAGCATTACGAATTTTTCGACTTTGCCAATCCAGAAGAATAGGAAATATTATTGTGGCAATGGTTATACAACAACTATAGCCGGAAGCTATTATAAAAATATACACTGAAGAGCGATTAAAGTTCTAAACTATCGTTTAAAGTCGAATAGTGTTGCCGTGAAAATAGCCCTTTCCCGTTTTTTAAAAATTACATCCCAATTGCCTCTGTATCTAAGGATTTTAGGAACTACCATGTCTCCTACTCTCGTCATTTCAACATTCATACTTACATCAAAATCATACACACCTGCTTTGTAGCTTAGCGAATAATTCCTGGCCAACACTTCCATAGACTTCATGTCGAACCATGTTTCCATTTGATCTACTACAATTTGATCATTTTTTAAAAAACCCAACTCTTCTTTTGGCTTAATGCTGAAAACATAACAGAGTGTACCTTTAAACTCCTGTATATCTAATTTATACTCGTATATTTTATGCGCATTCTCATCGTATAAATCTAACTTATCTCCAATAAATGGAATACCCTTAATTTTCTTACCAGGATTAAAAAACAACATTTTTAATTGCTCTTTGTGCTTTTCAATTCCTTTCTTATTGGTAGTAGTAGTATTCTTTCCTTTTACAATATTATTTTCACCACAGATGGTTCCTTTTGTAAAAAACAAAGAAGCATACAACTCAGGTGTAGTATAATTGTAATTATGCTGAGCATCATAAAAGTCTCCAGTTATTTTTTCTTCGAGCACATCCATGTTTCTACAAGCTCCAACCCTATTTTGTTTTGTTTTACTGTATAAAGAAGCTACAACAACTCCTTTTTTATCTTTCATTTGAATATCATTATAAGAGCTATAACCCAATACACGTAAGTTTCTGAAAGCCTTATAAAAAGTGGTGTCTTCTTTTATTTGTTCCAGTAAATACTTATAATCGATATTGTTTCTAACAACAACTTCTGCTAAAGTAAATCGTTTTTCATCAATTAGAACAGTGGTGTCTTGAGCCAAGACTTTTGCATCAGTCAATAACAATAGGGCTGCAAGTAGGTACTTGATCATTTAGCAAAGCTCATTTTATAATCAACTTTAATTTTACCCTTGCTAATATCATTCAATTTACCTTGAAGCATTTTTTTTCTTAGTGGCTTCAAATAATCAATAAAAAGTTTGCCTTCTATATGATCATATTCGTGTAATATAACCCTAGCAGTAATGCCAGAAAAGGTTTCTGTAAATTCATTGAAATGTTCATCCATATAATTCAGGGTTACCCTTTCAGCCCTCATTATATCTTCTCTAATTTTAGGAATACTCAAGCATCCTTCGTTATATGCCCAATCATCGCCATGGGTTTCGATTATTTCGGCATTGATAAATACTTTTTTTAGACCGGGTCCATCAGTGTATACACCCTTCTCTTCTGCTTCCAAATTTTCGAAAATCTGTTCGCTATCTACAATAAACAATCGAATATCTTTATTTACTTGAGGAGCAGCCAAACCAACACCATTGCTTGAGTACATGGTTTCCCACATGTCGGCTAAAAAAACATCCAAATTAGGATAAGATGCATCTATAGAC
Organism: Sediminibacterium sp.; assembly: GCA_044372715.1. Lineage (GTDB taxonomy): Bacteria > Bacteroidota > Bacteroidia > Chitinophagales > Chitinophagaceae > Sediminibacterium. The sequence goes on from JBILRH010000054.1 coordinate 7,499, forward strand.
TTACTTACTTTTCTTAGAACTGGAGCCCCATATGCTACTATTGGAAGAATCATTATGCTGTAATTAGTTAGGCAACAAAAGTAAACCAAAGCATGGCAAAAACAAAATGAGTCTATCCAAGCAGCTGAAGGTACTCCTGAAGCATAATGGTAGCAGCTATTTGGTCGATATTGCCTTTAACCCTTCGATCCTTCTTTTTCATGCCCATATCAATCATTGCCCGCACCGCCATTTTAGAAGTATATCTTTCATCTACCTTTTGAATGGGGATATTTGGAAAAGCTTTGGTTAAATTTTTTATTGCTGCTGCAACCAGGGGTGTTGCATGAGTGGCAGAATCGTCTAAACTAAGAGGTTCCCCGATCAATATCAATTCTACTTCTTCGGTTTTAAGATAATTCTCCAGAAAAGGAATTAATTCTTTAGAAGCAATGGTTGTTAATGCTGTTGCAATTATTTTAAAAGGGTCTGTTACCGCCAACCCAGTTCTTTTGCCGCCATAATCTATACAAATAATTCTTGCCACATTAATATTTTTACCAACCGTATTGTAAGAATACAGCGATGATTACAATAATACCAAATACTACACTTGCAATTCCATTGGCCGTCATAAAAGCGATATTTACTTTACTCAAATCATTGGGCTTCACCAATTGATGTTGGTAAATCAACATACCAATAAAAATCAAAACGCCAATCCAATAAATCCAATGAAAGCCTCCAATTAATCCTGCTATAATAATACAAATACTACTTAATAAATGCAATAATTGCGATACGCTTAAGCCACGTTCTTTCCCAAATGTACTTGGAATAGAGTACAAATTTTGGGATTGATCAAAATCTACATCTTGCATGGCATAAATTATATCAAATCCGCTTACCCAAAAAATCACTGTCAACGAAAATAAAATGGGTAACCAATTAAAATAGCCAGTTACTGCTAAATATGCTCCAATTGGCGCTAATGATAAACCAATGCCTAGCACCAGATGACATAGCGCAGTAAACCTTTTTGTAAAACTATAAAATAGAATAACGAATAATGCCACTGGAGAAAGATAGAAGCAAATTGAATTGATAAAATAAGTGGCAGTTATAAAAAGAATACAATTAACAATCACAAAAAGCAATGCACTCTCTGCAGATAAAACACCTGCCGGTATTTCTCTAATTGCTGTTCTAGGATTCTTGGCATCAAAATGACGATCGAGGTAACGATTGAATGCCATAGCAGCACTTCTTGCACTGATCATACAAATAATTACCAATAAAAATTTCTTTCCAACCGTTGAACTCCACAATGCATCCATAGAACCATTCGCCATTGGAACTGCAATGAAAAATCCAATCAAAGCAAAAGGCAAAGCAAAAATGGTATGCGAAAATTTAATAAGGCTTAAGTAGTTTTTAATAGTAGGCAATGAAAAAAAATTAATTATGAAAAAAGAAATAAGTTATTGACGGATATTTTTTTCTATAAATTTCCACATAACTATGCCAGCGGAAACAGAAACATTTAAAGAATGCTTAGAACCTAATTGAGGAATTTCAATACATGCATCACAAAGGGCTAACACATCATTTGAAACTCCCTCCACCTCATTACCAAGAACAAATGCAGATGTATTGTTCTTAAAATCACAGCTTTCTAAAGAAATACTCCCTTCGGCCTGTTCAACTGCATAAATACAATAACCTGCTTGTTTTAATTGTTGAATTGCTTCAATGGTATTGTTGAAATATTTCCACTCCACAGTTTCGGTTGCACCAAGGGCCGTTTTATTGATATCTCTATGAGGCGGCTGGGGAGTAAATCCACATAAATAGATCGATTCAATCAAAAAAGCATCTGCTGTTCTAAAAATACTCCCAACATTATGCATACTTCTGATATTGTCTAAAACTACAATAAGCGGGGTTTTTCCTGCCTGCTTAAAGTCGTCTACCGATTTTCTACCCAATTCATCCATGTTCCACTTTCGCATGTTACAAAGGTAAATCCATCCGATTAAATAATCTTTTTCAATTTATTGTGCAAATGCACTAATTTATGCCCTATCACTTAAACAAAATACCATGCTAAAAATTTCGCGTTATTTAATTACAATGGCCATTGCTAGTCCATTTTTTTCCCTTTCTCAGGAAGAAAAAATAGACCTAAATATGATTCAAAAAATTAGAAAAGAGGGTTTAGAAAATTCCAAAGTGATGGAAATTGCCTTCAATTTAACCGACAAATCTGGCAATAGACTCACCAATTCTCCTGGCTATTTTAGGGCAGCTAATTATGCCAAAGAAACCATGTTGGGATGGGGCTTACAAAAAGCCACTATTGAACCTTGGGGAGAATTTGGAAAAGGTTGGGATTTAGAAAAAAGCTATTTAGCCATTACTGCGCCCTATTATAAACCATTATTGGCTTATCCAAAAACTTGGACAAGTGGAACCAAGGGCTTGAGATCGGCAGAAATTATTGTTATTACTGCAAAAGACAGTGCCGATTTAGAAAAATACAGAGGACAATTAAAAGGCAAATTGATCATGATGGATCAAACAGTTGCTTATAATCATACATTCAAACCAGATGCCTTTAGATATACAGATAATGAACTTGCAAAAATGGCCGCTGCTCAAATAGCACCAGCAAGACCTGTTGATACTGCTCAACAAAGAAGACAAATGCAACAGTTTGTCCAACAAAGAGGTGGTGGAGCTCAAAGGATGGGTGTTTTACTAAAAGAAATGGCCAAAGCAGAAGGAGCAATAGGAATGATTAGTTCAGGTGGAATAAGAAGCCATGATGGAACCATATTTGCTCAAGGAGGCGGTGCATATAAAGGCACTGATCCAGAAAATATATTGGATATGGTGCTGGGCATAGAAGATTTTAATACCCTTTTACGTTTAGCAAAATCAGGAACAACAGTAAAATTAGATACAGAAGTAAAAACAAAGTTTTATACAAAAGATTTACAAGGCTATAATGTAATTGCAGAAATTCCAGGTACAGACCCACTATTAAAAGATGAAGTAGTAATGATTGGGGCGCATTTAGATTCATGGCAAACTGGAACAGGAGCAACAGACAATGCATCTGGCTCTTCTGTAATGATGGAAGTAATGCGCATTTTAAAAACATTGGGTGTAGAAACCAAAAGAACCATTCGAATTGGTTTATGGAGTGGAGAAGAGCAAGGTTTATTGGGCTCTAGAGGTTATGTAAAAAATAATTTTGCCGACCCTGCAACCATGCAAACTACAGCAGCACATGAAAAATTTTCTGGCTACTTTAATATAGATAATGGAACAGGAAAGATCAGAGGAATTTATTTACAAGGAAATGAAGCTTGTAGGAACATTTTTAGCCAATGGCTAGCTCCATTTAAAGACCTTGGAGCTTCAACAGTTACCATCAGCAATACAGGGGGAACAGACCATCAATCTTTTGATGGGGTTGGATTACCAGGCTTTCAATTCATTCAAGATCCAATAGAATACGATACAAGAACACACCATAGCAATATGGATGTGTATGACCACTTGATTGAAGCCGATTTGAAACAAATGGCAACCATCGTAGCCTCATTTGTTTACAATGCTGCTCAAAGGGATGGCAAATTACCTAGGAAAGAAATGCCTAAACCTAGAGTGGTTACACCTAGATAGACCAATAAAAGGAGATACTTTTCCACAATAAGAAAGGGGGTACTGCTAGGGTTAATAGGCATCCTTATATTTGTTGCCCATGGCTAAAGGCAACGATACACCACTAATGCAACAGCATCGGGCTATTAAACAAAAATATCCCGATGCTGTTCTTTTATTCAGGGTAGGTGATTTTTATGAAACATTTGGA
>JBILRH010000055.1:0-11331 GCA_044372715.1 Sediminibacterium sp.
AATTTCAATTCGTTCTTGTAAAATCATTTGTCATTCGTATTTTTGAGAATACAAATGTAAATTCACTCAACCAACAAACCCATTTTATATGGCAATCAAAATTACCGACGAATGTATCAACTGTGGGGCTTGCGAGCCAGAATGTCCTAATAACGCTATATACGAAGGTGGCGTTGAATGGGCAATAGCTGATGGAACTACTGTTAAAGGTAGTTTTCAGCTGATTGATGGCAGTTTAGTAGACTCCAACGATCGTTTTGCTCCAATTAGTTCTGATACTTATTACATTACGCCAAATAAGTGTACAGAATGTCAAGGATTCCATGAAGAACCTCAGTGTGCAGCAGTTTGTCCTGTAGATTGTTGTGTTCCTGACGATATGTACAAAGAAACTGTTGACGATCTTATGGCTAAAAAGGCCAAAATGCATATCTAAATACACCTGGGTGATATTTTACCTTATCGGAAGGGGAGAGTTGATCAAATTCTTCCCTTTTTTTAACTTCTTTATTAGGCTTTCATCCCCCAACCATAAATGCTTCTCCTTATATTTGTTTTTTAAGTATCAATATGAAGAAAAAACTTGCATTGGTTACAGGAGGTTTAAGTGGAGAGGCCCAAATCAGCTACAAAAGTGCAATTACAGTAGGCAACAATCTCGATAGAGATAAATACGATGTCTATAAAATTGATATTAATCCAACAGGGTGGTGGTATGAAAGCGAAAATGGCGATAAGTCTCCTGTAAATAGAGACCAATTTACAATTATAAATAATGGGGAGCTTATTCGTTTCGATGTGGTATTGTTATGCATACACGGAACCCCAGGAGAAGATGGAAAATTACAAGGCTATTTTGATATGATTGGCCTGCCTTATACAAGTTGCGACGCTGCCACTTCGGCTTTAACAATGAACAAACGCTTTACTGTTGCTGTTGCTGCTTTTGGAGGAATTAATGTTGCTAAATCGATACATTTGTTCAGGCATACGCCCATTGCGGCAGCTGTTATACTAGAGCAATTGAAGTTGCCATTGTTTGTGAAGCCAAATAGCGGGGGTAGTAGTATTGGAATGAGTAAGGTAACAGAAGCCAATCAATTAGAGCATGCCTTAACCAAAGCATTTAAAGAAGACAGTCAAATTTTGGTGGAAGAGTTTATCAAAGGGAGAGAATTTACTATCGGCGTTTTTAAGCAAGGAAAAACAATTACGGTATTGCCAATCACAGAAATAACTACCCACAATGATTTTTTTGATTTCGAAGCAAAATACCAAGGCAAAAGTGAAGAAGTTACACCTGCTATTATTAGCTCATTAATGGAAGAAGAATTGAGTTCGGCAGCCAAACATGTATATGAAGTGTTGAATTGCCGAGGGGTTGTTAGAATTGATTTTATTTATGATGAGCAACAACAAAAGCCTTTTATGTTAGAAGTAAATACTGTTCCAGGGCAAAGTGATGCATCGGTAATTCCTCAGCAAGTAAGGGCCATGGGCATGTCTTTAACTGATTTTTATTCAGCCATTATAGATCAAGCATTTAATTATTAAATTCATTATATAAATTTTCTCTTTGTTTAAATTTATAACAGATAAGCCGCTTTGGGTAAATGTATTTGCAGGAGTAGGTATTGTATTCTTGATGATATTTTTATTTTTTGGAAGCCTTGAATGGATTACAGGCTATGGTAAATACGAGAAAGTGCCATCTATTACTGGCCAACATATTGTAGCTGCTCAAAAAATCTTAGAGGACAAAGGATTTGAAGTACAAATTCAAGATTCTGTTTATATAGATACCATCGCTAAGCAAGCAGTGATTCGTCAAAGCCCCGAAGCTGATGCAATGGTAAAATCTGGGCGCACTATTTATTTAACAGTGAATCGAGTAATTCCCCCGCAAGTTGAAATGCCAAACCTAGCTGGTTTTTCTATTAGAAGTGCAGAAATGTATTTACAAAGTATTGGATTAAAATTGGGTTATACAACCTATCAGCCAGATATTGCTCGCAATGCTGTTTTGCAACAATTATACAATGATGCACCTATCAAACCTGGAACCAAAATTCCTATTGGCTCTGTGATTGGTTTAGTTTTAGGGAGTGGAATAGGAACTGGAGAAACAGATGTACCTGATTTGATTGGCAAAACATTGAATGATGTAAGGAGTTTTTTATCGTCTATTAGTGTAAATATTGGTTCTATTATTGCAGTTGGAAATATTAAAGATTCAGGTGCTGCTTTTGTTGTTAAACAAAACCCAGATTTGTTTTCTGGAGCCATAGGACCTAATGGAGAGAAATTGCCCAATAAAATTAGGCAGGGGCAAATGATGGATTTATATATTAGTGATGAAGCTCCTACAAGAGATACCACAAAATCAATTATACAACAATAGTAGTTATATGCAAACAATTACAGTAGAAGAACTGAATGCAAAAATTCAATCTGGTGAAAAAATTAATTTATTGGATGTAAGAGAGCCACATGAGAATGCCGAATTTAATATTGGGGGAGTATTGCATCCATTGGGAAAAATTCAAACCATGCAATTGGATGAAATTGAAGATATGAAAGATCAGCCCCTTTATGTGTATTGTAGGAGTGGTAATAGGAGCGGGCAAGCTTGTTTGATCTTAGAAACTGCAGGATTTACGAATACCATTAATGTTGCAGGTGGTATGTTGGCATGGCAAGAAAAAATGGCTAAATAGTTTACCATAAGCTTAACAGAAATTGAATAGCTGGAAATATTTCCGGCTATTTTTGGTAATATATTCGTTTGTTTTTATACATATTCATAAAACTGTTTTCAATATGCTTAGAAGTTTGCTTGCTGCTTGGGTATTGTTTTTTTCTTTTCTATCAAATGCTGCAACCATTAGCGGTACGATTCGTTCGGCAAATGAAAATAAGCCACTTTCCTTTTCATCTATATTAATTAAAGGAACTACCAAAGGGGTTTCTGCTAATAAAAATGGTTTTTATACAATTAATCTAGAGCCAGGCACATACACTTTGGTATGTCAATTTGTAGGATACACTACATTAGAGAAAAAAATTAAAGTAGAGGGCGAATCGATTATTGTAGATTTTGATTTAACGCCAAGACAATACGATTTAAAAGATGTTACTGTAAAATCTGGGGGAGAAGATCCGGCTTATGCAATTATTAGAAAAGCAATTGCCAGTAGAGAAGAGCACTTGCGTGAAATAAAACAATTTAGTTGCGAAGTGTATATTAAAGGTCAACTGCAATTACGCAATTATCCAACATCATTTTTTGGTCAGAAAGTAGATTTTGAAGATGGAGATACCAGTAAGCGTAAAATGTTGTTTCTTTCTGAAACCATAGCAAAGTATTCGGTAGAAGAACCCAATAAAAGAAAGATAGAAGTGATCTCTACTAAAGTAAGTGGCAGAAGTGATGGCTTTGGATTCAGTAGCCCTCAAATTATTTCTTTTTATGAAAACACTATTTCTGTAGGAAGGAGCTTGAATCCGCGTGGATTTATTTCGCCTATTGCCAACAATGCCTTGAATTATTATAAATATAAATTTGAAGGAACTTTCTTTGAGTTTGGAAAAGAGGTTAGTAGAATTAAGGTGATTCCTAAGAGGCCCTACGAGCCTTTGTTTTCGGGGTATATCAATATCAGTGAAAATGATTGGCGCATTCAAAGTGTAGATTTAAAATTGTTGAAGGCACAGCAAATGCAACTCTTAGATACTTTGGTTATTCAACAGAATTATATTCCTGCTGGAAAATATTGGGTAATAAAAAATCAAGTAATTTATCCATCGGGTAAGTTTTTTGGATTTGATTTTTTTGGAAACTTTTTACAAGTATATGACCAGTTTAACTTAGAGCCTGCATTCAAATCAAAATACTTTGATAACACAATTTTAAAGTTTTATGATAGTTCCAATAAAAAATCTGCAGCTTATTGGGACAGTATCAGGCCACTTCCATTGATGGTAGAAGAAGCTAGAGACTATCAAAAAAAGGATAGTTTAGAACAGGTAAGAAAAGATCCTGCATATTTAGATTCTCTAGATAAAAAGAACAATAAAATTACATTGGTTGGTTTGTTGCTAACAGGTCAGTCATTCGGAAAACAAAAAAACAAAACCAATATTAGTTTCGATCCAATAATTCAATCACTTAATTACAATACTGTAGAAGGTGGAGTAATTCAATTTAGCCCATCTTTCAGTAAAAGTTATGAGGGTAGAAAATCTATTTCAATAACGCCAACTTTTAGGTATGGATTTGCTAATAGGCATTTTAATCCAAGTATTGCATTCAATTATAATTTTGGAAAAAAATACATTCAATCATTGTCTGTTGCTGGAGGAAGAAAACTGTTTCAGTATAACAATGCTGAGCCTATAGGTGAACGGTTAAATTCTTTGTATACATTAACTCAAGAATACAATTATTTTAAAATCTATGAAGCCGATTTTTTTAGAATCGGTTATTCTCAAGGGGTTGGCAGTGGGCTTAATCTAAGCGCCAATTTTCAATTTCAAAATAGATATGCATTGGATAATTTAGCAGATATGACCAACTGGTCCGATAAGCCCGACAGACAATTCACTCCCAATTATCCAACTGAGCTTACCAATACTAAAATGATCAATCATCAGGCGGCTATATTAACTTTTGGAATAAGTTGGAGGCCTGGGTCTAAGTATGTGGAATTTCCTGATCGAAAAGTAAGTTTAGGTTCAAGATATCCAACCATAAATGCAAGTGTTACCCAAGGCATAAAAGGTTTATTTGGAAGTGATGTAGATTATACGCGTTGGCGACTAAGCGTAAATGACCAATTGAATCTAAAGCTTTATGGTAGATTCAACTATAATTTGATTGCTGGGGGCTTTTTGCGAGCAAATAAAACTTTCATTCCAGATTATCATCATTTCTTAGGCAACCAAACTGCTCTTTCTTCCAATTTCTTAAATAGCTTTCAATTAGCAGGATATTATCGATACAGTAATACGGCTACATTCAATGCTGCTATTCATATCGAACATCACTTAAATGGTTTTATTAGTAATAAGATTCCTGGGTTTAAAAAATTGAATTGGTTTTTTGTAACTGGTGCAAATGGGCTTTATCTGAATAATGGAACCAATTATTTTGAATACTTTATTGGGTTAGAAAATGTGTTTAAAGTGATGCGGATTGATTTTGTACAAGGATTTGAGCAAACTGGTTTAAAGCCAAGTGGATTCAGATTTTCGGTGCCATTAGTCCGATAATTCTTAACTTTGTGCTTGATTTTGGCTGCCCTGCAAGCGGCTCCTATTTAAAAATTGGAACATAGTAAATGCTATGTCTAAAATTAAACCCAATGGCTGTATTACACAATCGTATCTCCAATAAGGAGTTGAAGGATCTTCTGATGAAAGAAACTTTCAAAAGAACCACTATTAGTTTTTATCGTTACCTCTCCATTCAAAATCCTCAACAGTGTAGAGATGATTTGTACAAACAATTGACATCTATTTCCGTTTTTGGTAGAATATATATTGCAAAAGAAGGCATCAATGCACAAGTAAGTGTGCCTGATCATTTCTTAGCCGATTTTAACAACATTTTGCAAAATTACAAAGGCTTAGAAAACCTCAGACTCAATGTTGCAGTAGATGATCCCAATGGATTAAATGATGAGTTGAAGCAAGGAAAAAGTTTTTGGGTGTTGAAAATAAAAGTGCGTGATAAAATTGTAGCTGATGGAATTGAAGACCCTAATTTTTCGATGGAGAGAAAGGGCAAATATGTGAATGCATTTCAAATGAATGAACTATTGAATAGTGCTGATACTGTTGTGGTAGATATGCGCAATCATTATGAATTTGAAGTAGGTCATTTTGAAAATGCTGTTCAAATTCCTTCAGATACTTTTCGCGATCAACTGCCAATGGCAGTTGATATACTTAAAGGAAAAGAGCAAAAAAATATTATCATGTATTGCACTGGAGGTATCCGATGCGAGAAAGCAAGTGCCTATATGTTGCATCAAGGTTTTGAAAATGTATATCATTTAGAAGGAGGTATCATTCATTATTCAAAAGAAATCAAAGAGCAAAATTTGCCCGCAAAATTTATTGGAAAGAATTTTGTTTTTGATGATCGTTTAGGAGAGCGAATTACAGAAGATATTATTGCCAATTGTCATCAATGTGGTAAACCATGTGATACACATACCAATTGTAAAAATGATGGTTGTCATTTATTGTTTATTCAATGCCCATCATGTGCGGCTCAGTTCAATGGTTGTTGCAGTGTTGAATGTGTAGAAACCATTCATTTGCCTAAAGAACGCCAAGAAGCCATTAGAAAAGGTGTTGATAAAGGACAAAACATTTTTAATAAAAGTAGCGCTAGACTCAGACCTAGATTGCCGGATCTATTAAACCAAGGAGATCGATCAACTTAAGGGTGCTAATAGCAAAGGATTTAAGGCTTCTTTTATTTTTTGCTGAGTAGCTTCTTCGGTAAGTGGCTCTGGTACAAATTTTTCGCCAATCACTTTTTCATACAACTCAATATATCGTTGGCTGATGGTATTAACCCATTCATCCGACATGGCAGGAACGCTTTGGTTTTCCTTTCCCATGAAATTGTTTTCGATCAACCACTCTCTTACAAATTCTTTGCTTAGTTGTTTTTGTCGTTCACCATTTTTTTGCCTTTCTTCAAATCCATCTGCATAAAAATACCTCGATGAATCTGGGGTATGAATTTCATCCATTAAGTAAATAGAATCTCCGATTTTTCCAAATTCATATTTGGTATCAGCTAAAATTAAACCCTGTTTAGCTGCAATGGCTTTTCCTCTTTCAAACAATTGCAAAGCATAGTTTTCCAATTGATTCCATTCTTCTTCAGTTGCTAGGCCCTGACTAATAATTTCGGCTTTTGAAATATCTTCATCATGTCCTTCTGCTGCTTTTGTTGATGGAGTAACTATAGGCGTTGGGAAGAAATCATTTTCTTTCAATCCATCAATCATTTTTGCTCCACATATAGTTCTACTTCCTGATTGATAGGTTCTCCATGCATGCCCTACCAAATTGCCTCTAACTACCATTTCTATCTTAAAAGGATTACATTTTAGCCCGATGGAAACATTGGGTGCGGGGTTGCTAATTAGCCAATTTGGACAGATATCGGCTGTTTTGTGCAACATGTATGCAGCAATCTGGTTCAAGACCTGTCCTTTAAATGGGATGGTTCTGGGTAAAATCACATCAAAAGCTGAAATCCGGTCACTGGCTATCATTACCAGCCAGTTTTCCTGGATATAGTAAACATCACGAACTTTTCCTTTGTAAAAACCGGTTTGCTGAGGGAATAATTGGGTCAACATGGTTCAAAAATAAAGCTTGAAACCTGTATTAAGGGCTGCTTTTGGGTATTTTTCTCCACAATAAAAAATGGAAATATTGAAAATTAAATTTTTACAAGTACTTAACATATACTAATTTGCTCTTTATTATAAACAAAAATTGCCAATATGAGAAGATTATTAGCCCATTTATGTATGGTGTTGTTTGCAACGGCGCTTAGTTTTACTGCTTTTGCACAACAGTCTACAACAGTTTCAGGTACTATTAAAAACGGTAAATCTAAAGAATTACTATCTGCGGTATCCGTTTCTGTAAAAGGAGGAACTGCTGGAACTTACACCGACGACAAGGGTAATTTTAAGTTTTCTACTGTTCAAAAACTACCTTTCACTTTAGTTATAACATCCGTTGGATATTCAGCTAAAGAAGTTGTTGTTAAAAGCAACAATGAAAATATTGCTGTTGATTTAGAAACTTCTTTCACTTTGGGTGATGAGATTGTAGTTTCTGCTTCAAGAGTTCCAGAGAGAATTTTAGAGTCTCCTGTTTCTATAGAAAGATTAAGCGCATCAGCTATTCGCAATGCACCATCAGCAAACTATTATGATTTAATAGCTAGCTTAAAAGGGGTAGACGTAGTTTCTGCGAGTTTAACTTTTACAAGTGTTGGTACTCGTGGTTTTAACAGTTCTGGTAATACACGTTTAAACCAGATTGTGGATGGAATGGATAACCAAGCTCCAGGTCTTAACTTTGCAGTGGGTAATATCACTGGTGTTACTGAGTTGGATGTAGATAATATAGAATTGCTACAAGGTGCTTCTTCTGCATTATATGGCCCAGGTGGTACAAATGGTACTTTGCTTATTAATAGTAAAAACCCATTCAAATACCAAGGCATGAGTTTTCAAATTAAACAAGGAGTAAACCATGTTGATAGTTATCAACGTCCACGAGCTGCTTATTATGACTGGAGCGTGCGTTGGGCAAAGAAAATCAACGAAAAGCTTGCTTATAAAATCAATGCTCAGTTTGTACAAGCACAAGACTGGACTGCAAATAACAATAGCAACTATTTAAGATCTCCACTCTCAACCAATCCAAACGGAGAAGTAAAAGGGGGAAACAGGATTTCTGATCCAAATTTTGATGGCGTAAATATTTATGGAGATGAAACTACTAGTGATTTAAGCCCTGCTTTTAGAGGTGTAATTGCATCTACTCCAGTTTTAGGAGTTATTAATTTGCCTGGTTTTGGAAATTTTCAAATTCCTGCTGCCGGAGTTCTAGGTTACTATGCAAACAGTCCTACTCCTGTTTCTAGAACTGGTTATAATGAGAATCAAGTGGTGGATCCTACTACTTTGAATTTTAAGTTTAATGCTGCATTGCACTATAAAATCAATGATAAAGTAGAAGCTATTTTGGCGGGTAACTGGGGTACTGGAACAACAGTATATACTGGTGTAGATCGTTACTCTATCAAAGATTTCACATTGGGTCAATACAAAGCCGAATTAAAATCAAAAAACTGGTATGTAAGAGCATATACAACTCGTGAAAATTCTGGTAGTTCTTATGCTACTGTAACAACTACAAGATTGTTTAACGAGGCTTGGAAACCAAGTGCTACTCAATGGTATCCTCAATACGTACAAAGTATGGTGACTACTGCTGCAGGCATTTATGGTCAAGCTTTGGGTGCTGCATATGCGGCTGGCTTAGCCTCAGGATTAACGCCTGCTCAGGCTGTTGCTGCTGCTCAAAATGCTGGATCTGGTGCTGTTGCCCAAAACAGTTTAATTCCGCATACTACTGCACGTGGTGTTGCTGATCAAGGCAGACCTACCAGCAATATCATGAATAATCCTTTATTCCAAGGTGTGGCAGGATTGCCTATCTCAGCGGGTGGTGGTTTATTTGTTGATAGAACAAAGTTATTAGCACTAGATGGTCAATACAATTTAACAGAAGCTTTGGGATTGGCTAAGAACGGTACCGATGTATTGGTTGGTGGTAACTGGCGTCAATTCCAATTAAATTCTAATGGAACCATTTTTGCTGATACAGCTGGTCCGATTAAAATCAATGAAACAGGTGCTTATTTACAAATCTCTCAGAAATTTTTTGGAGATCGTTTGAAAGTTACCGCTTCTGGCCGTTACGATAAAAACACCAATTTTAAAGGCCGCTTTACGCCAAGAGTTTCTGCGGTAGTTAAATTGGCTCAAGACCATAATCTTCGTTTTTCTTATCAAACAGCTTACCGTTTCCCAACCACTCAAAATCAGTGGATTAATTTGAATACCAGCAATGGTAGATTAATGGGCGGATTGCCTGCTTTGAGAGATTTTTATAATTTCAAAGGAAATCCTGCTTACACAGTACCTAGTGTACAAGCATTTGGTGCTAGCGCACTTGCTGGTGCTCCAAACGCCGCTTTATTACAAGTACAACAGTTTGGTGAATTACAGCCTGAATCTACTACTTCATTTGAAGTTGGTTACAAGGGTTTAATTGCTAAAAAATTATTGATAGATATTTATGCATACCAAGCTAAATACGAAAACTTCTTAAGTGGTGTAAACGTGCTTCAACAAAGAGCAGGACTACCTAGCAATCCTTTTAACTTATTAAATGCTGCTACAAGAAGCGCTTATAGCATTACTGTAAACGCACCAGGTTCTGTTAATGTAACAGGTTGGGGTGCTTCAGCTGAGTACTTATTGCCTAAAAACTTCTCTGTTAACGCCAATGTATATTCTGATGTTATTGGAGATTTACCAGCTGGATTTGTGTCTTTTTTCAATACACCAAAAATGCGTTTTAATGGCGGTATAGCTAATAGCGGTTTTGGAAAAGACAATCGTTTTGGATTTAATGTATTATACAGATGGGTAGATTCTTTCTTGTATGAAGGAACATTTGCTAGTGGTCAAGTACCTTCTTACTCTACAGTAGATGCTCAACTAAATTACAAATTCCCTAAATCTAAATCTATCTTGAAATTTGGTGGTACCAATATTTTCAATAGGTACTACTACAATGGATTTGGTAATGTACAAATCGGTGGATTATACTATGTGAGCTTTGGCTGGAATGTATTTTAATATATAGAAGGATAGTAAGTATATAAATCCCTTCCTGATTTTTCAGGAAGGGATTTTTTCGTTTTATATGTCAATATGGGCTATTTTTGTGCTCATTTAAAAAAAAAGACCAACTATGCGTTCAATAGCTTTTAGAGAAGCCCTTCGTGAGGCGATGAGTGAAGAGATGAGAAGAGATGATCGAGTGTTTTTAATGGGGGAGGAAGTAGCAGAATACAATGGTGCATATAAAGTAAGCCAAGGTATGCTTGCAGAATTTGGTGCAAAAAGAGTAATTGATACGCCTATTGCAGAACTAGGGTTTACTGCAGTTGCTGTAGGTGCAGCTCAAAGTGGTTTGCGTCCAATTGTTGAATTTATGACTTGGAATTTTGCTGTTTTGGCAATGGACCAAATTTTAAATACTGCTTCTAAAATGTTGGCAATGAGTGGCGGGCAAATTAGTTGTCCGATTGTTTGTAGAGGGCCAAACGGAAGTGCTGGTCAGCTTGGAGCTCAACACTCTACGGCATTTGAAAGTTATTATGCCAATATACCAGGATTAAAAGTTGTTTCTCCATCAAATGGATATGATGCTAAAGGGTTATTGAAACAAGCAATACGCTATGAACAAGATCCTGTTATGTTTATGGAAAGTGAAGTGATGTATGGAGATAAGTCGGAAGTGCCTGAAGAGGAATATTATATTCCATTGGGTAAAGCTGATGTAAAAAAACAAGGAAGAGATATAACAATTGTATCCTATAATAAAATGATGAAAGTGGCTTTGGGTGCTGCTGCTGAATTAGAGAAAGAAGGAATTAGTGCCGAAGTGATCGACCTAAGAACTATACGCCCATTGGATTGGATGACCATT
>JBILRH010000056.1:0-11302 GCA_044372715.1 Sediminibacterium sp.
CAATAATTACATCATTCACTACAGGTGTATTCCCAGAGAAATCGCCAATTACTCCTTTTCGCAAATCTTTCAGATGCATTAACTGAAATCTTTTTTTATACTTATTTAATAATGCAACAGGATCTGCACCAGGATGAACTACCCATAATAAATCCATTTCAAAACTCACGTCCTTGGGGTTTGTATTATTTACTATATAATCGAAATAGGTTCCGTTTTCATAAGTCCTGAATTCGTATCCATGATTATGGTAGCAAAATGTGATGCCATATTTTTCTCTCAATATTTTACCCACCCTATTAAAATCTTCCACCGCTTTTTTAGCATTCTCTATGGTAAAACCTAGTTTATTATCATGTGGAATCCAAGCAACCATTATATATGAAGCACCTAATGTTTTGGCGATGGTTGCAACCTCATCTGTGTTTTGCATCAAATCGTTATAACCCACTCCATACGAAGTACAAACCAATCCTCTTTCATCAATTAGCTTTCTGATTTCTGTTGCCGTTTTATCATAAGTACCAGCAAATTCTATATTGGTAATACCCATTGATTTGATGGTATCTAGTGTGGCTGGAATATTTTTAGCAAAGCTATTTCGGAAAGAGTATGACTCAATGCCAGGAAAATTTTTTACCAGTTTACCGAAACGCTGTGCATTAACAGAAAAGCTAACTCCAGCAAAAAAGAATGTGCAGAAAAGTATTTTTTTCATATTCAAGCAAGTAAAATGGTGAGTTATAGAGTAAACAGATACTAATTATATTTTTTGAATTCTATTTATTGACAAAAGCGAATTTTCAATTTAAAAGTCGTTTAAACATTTTCAGGATTAAAAATTAATGGAAAAAATTGACCTTCCATTTTGTTTCCTGTTTTTATAACAGGTACCCCTTTTAGTAAAACTTCGTCCGTATTAGAAGTTGTGCCATCAGTAAATACATTTAATACAAATGCCCTTCTAGAATGCACCGACTTATTTTCATAAGATCCATGCACCAATAGAGGATGATGAAAAGCAGCGTACCCTTTTTTTAATTCTATAGGAACAGGCTTAAATTCTTTTTTTTGATCTTCTGTTAAAAATTGCATCAAACCTTCCATATTTCCAGCCAGTTCAGGCTTATCTAACAAGCCCCATTGATGACTTTTAGGAACATAATACAAACACCCATTTTCTGTGGTAGCATCGTCCAAACCAACCCAACAGGTAAGATGTTGTATGGGGCCGGTTCTTGTCCAATAAGAATAATCCTGGTGCCATGCAACCACGCCACCATGACGTGCTGGTTTGCAAAACAGCTGGTCGTGCCAAAACCGAACAGCTTTATTTCCAAGTAACTGACTTGCAGCCATTACAAAAGCTGGATTCCAAATAACATCATGAAATCCATCGGTAATCCGCCATGCTCCTAAAGCGTGAAAGAGAACTGCATTGGGATCAGTCGATTCATTACTGTCGAATTGATAAAATAATTCATGTGCAGGGTGAGCCGGGTCTGCTATTTGTGCGAGTTCCTCATTCAATTTTTCTACCTGCCAATCTTCCAATAGTTTTACATTACTTAAGTAACCATACTCGTTGAAAAAATCCAATTGTTCTTTCGATAATTTGTATTGTTCCCAATCAGCCGGTTTAGTTGGCCATTGAAACATATTTGAAATAAGCTGATGATTGGTTGATAGATCTTTTATTGAAAGATTCATAATCGTTTTTTTATAAATTTAAGCAATATTTATATTTTTTACTTTTTTTAAGACAGATCATTTCAACCTTTCCTTCAACAAAGCCATCATATAGGTATTTACTTCCCATTGGCTGTAAATGGGAGTTTGTGTATAAGGCAAATGCTGCAAATAAGGAAAGGGCCCAAATTCGGTAGTAATTGTAGAAGGAAATCCAATTTCCCTGTGACGGTACACAATACTACTCCACCAAGCAATATGCTTTTCTACCGCTTCTTGCCATTCAGGTGCGCGTGGATCCATAACTTGTGGGCCTTCAGTAAAACCTACTCTTGAATGAATATGCTTGGTTCGAAGAATAGCCAAATCCACCGCTGCTTCTTGATCTGATAAAAAGGTTTCGGCAACACAGCACCAATGAGATATATCCAAACAAAGCATCAAATTGGGAATGGCTTCTAAATACTGTTGAGTGATATGTGCAGCAAAACTAAACTTGCCGCGATGCGTTTCGTGCACTATAGATATTCCAGTATCGGCTGCAATAGATTCTGCTGCGGCTATCAAAGCAGCATTTTGCTCGAAGCTAAAATAGTCTTTTCCTGTTTGAGAATTAATAAAAAGCGGATCAGCAGCCGCTAGGTTTCGTAAACGTGTGGTATAATTGAATAGATGTTGATCAAAATCACTGTCAACCGTTTCCCAATGCTGGGCAATCAATTTTAATCCGAATGATTGTATAGTTGCGGTCATAGCATCCCGCTCTTCTGCGTCTAATGGCAAACTCATTTCCACTCCATCATAACCTGATTTCTTAACACGTTTTAAAAAATCAATAAAAGGAATTCCTTCACTTCCCCAATGCGGACAAAAAAACGAAACTGCATTTTCCATTCTATTTTATTTACGGGTTAATTAGTTTTTGGTTGCTGAAGAAAAATTCTAAATTTTTCTTCATGATTATGCCCCTATGAACCAAATTAATGATTTTATCAACGGGACACAAAACCAATTAATATGCTAGATAATCAAAAGCATCAATTTAGATTGATGATGTATTCAATTATTTCCTTAATTTACCAAAATTTAAAACTGAAAATTGACTTATATTTTATGAAACAAGCCATTCTATTTTTCCTTACGCTTTCAACTACCAATCTTTTTTCACAAAAGGCTTCTACCTCATCACCTCTTAAAACTTCACCATACACCTTACAAATCTGCACCGATCAGGCTACCAATAAGCAAATAGTAAAAGGCTCAAAACCACTAATATGCTCTAAAGGAGGAAAGAAAAGTTTTCAGATAGACATTAGCTGGAAAATGAAAAACAATGTTATTAACTACAATGGATTAATTGTAAAATCGAGCAATATGGGTGCTTGCATGGAAAAAGACGAATTGCTTTTTTTATTTTCCGACAATACCAGCTTTGCGCTTAAGGCCTGGAATGAGCCCAATTGCGATGGGATTTCTTTGTTTGATTTAGAAGGAACTGAGAATAAAAAATATTCAGATAAGAAGTTGGTTTCAATCAGATTACAAAATGGCAGAACTTTTGAATCACTCTCCTATCAACCCAGTGGAGATCAAAAGAATTATTTCAGAAACGCCGCCAATGCATTACAGAATAAAGTATTCGAAAATATAAAATGCAAGTAAAAAAGCATAATCGCTTATCTACTTGCATTTATAATAGAGAATGAATTAATTTTTCTTCTTAGGAACAACAGAGCGTTCAATTTCGCCTATAAAAGGAATAGCGTCTTGAATTTCAGTTCTAACTGATGTTTGCAAATAAGCTTCCAATTGAATAAACTTTGCTGCATTTATTGCACCAATTAGTTTTTTTGTTTTTCCATAATATTTCGCATACAATTTTTCTAAATTCACATTATTTTTTAATGCTGCTTTAGTAAGCTCGTCTGCTTTTTCATCAGATAAGGTTGCATAATTATTGGCATAATCAGCAATTAGTTCCATTTTCTGAGCACTCAATGCTTTTCGCTCTGCTTCGTATGCATCATACACAGCCCAAAATGCAGCAGCTTGTGGCTCAGCCAAACTCATGTAAGCTCCAACTAAATCTTTTTTATTTTTACCATATACACTCTGTATGATAGCAACTTCATCTTTCATTCCAGACTGAGCAATTAATTGCGTAGAACAAATCAATAATAAACCCAATACAATTTTCTTCATGTTATTTAATTTAAAGTCAAAATTAGTGCTTTTTAACAAATTACATATTGAAAATGATTCATTAATCAATTTCAATATGGTGCTTAGCCCCATAATGATATGCTTTAGTTACTACTCCACCCTCTGCTGTTAAACTAACTTTAAAAATATAATCATAATCATCATCCACCAATTGGGCTACTGGGCGAGATCCTCCCAATGCTTCGATCGTTTCTAAAACCGTATTGGAATGTCCAACAATTAATATTGTCTTCCCCTTTTGAAAGTCGATGATTCTTTGCGCAAATTCTTTGATTAAGCTAGCATCGTATGTATTTACTTTAGCTTTAAAATGTGCAGCAGTTTGTCTGGTTCTTTTGGTATTGGTAGAAAAAATCATATCCGGCTCCTGCCCTTTTAAAAATGTTGCTAAATCCAAAGCACGTTGTTTTCCGATCTCCGTTAATTCAGGGTCTCTTTTATTGGCTGCACTGGTATCTTTTTCTGCATGACGAACTATCCAAATGGTTGTATGCTGTGCATGAATTGAAATGCAAAATCCAATTACTAAAATAGCTGTGATCAGGCAGTTTTTAAAAATAGACTTCATGATGATTGTTTATATAATTCAATGATTAAAATATTTCTTTTTAAGAACATAAGCATCTTTAACAGATTATAGAAATTATACCATATTGGTTATATCCGCATAAACTAGTAAAAATTACATGAATCAGCTTGATTTACCGCAAATTTAGGCAATAAAAACGCATCAATTGGCATTAAAGTTTGCAACAAAACGCAGTTGATTTTTAAAGTACAATCTTGTAAAAAATTTAAACTGTTCTATCATAAGCGCATTCATTAAAGCAATACTGCCGAGCAGTTCAAAAACAAGTTTATATTCATTAAAAATAATTAATCTTGCATCAATTAAAGAAACAAAATTATGTGTGGAATTGTAGGTTATACTGGGCCAAGAGAAGCATATCCAATTATATTAAAAGGCTTGAAAAGATTAGAATACAGAGGATATGATAGTTCTGGAGTAGCCCTTTTAAATAACAATAAGCTAAACGTTTATAAAAAGAAAGGTAAAGTTGCTGAATTAGAAGAGAGTGTACTTAGCGTTGACATGCATTCTCATATTGGTATAGGTCATACAAGATGGGCAACGCATGGAGAACCCAGCGATAGAAATGCCCACCCGCATCTTTCGCAGTCGGGCAAGTTTGCGATGATTCACAATGGCATTATCGAGAATTATACAGCTATTAAAAAAGAATTGCTTGCAAAGGGATATCATTTTAAAAGTGATACAGATACAGAAGTATTACTCAATTTTATTGAAGACATACAATTAAACAATAATTGTAGTTTAGAAGAAGCACTAAGAATAGCATTGAAAAGAGTAGTTGGTGCATATTGCATTTTATTAATTGCAGAAGATGATCCCGAAACAATTATTGCCGCAAGAAAAGGAAGCCCATTGGTAATTGGTATTGGCAAAGGAGAACATTTTTTAGCAAGTGATGCCTCTCCTATTATTGAATATACCAAAGAAGTAGTGTATGTGAATGATTATGAAATTGCCATCGTAAAACCCGACGAGCTAATACTTAAAAATTTAGGAAATGAAAAACAAACGCCTTTCATTACCAAGTTAGACATGGATTTAGCCGCCATTGAAAAAGGTGGCTACGATCATTTTATGTTGAAAGAAATCCATGAGCAACCAAGTACCATTTTTGATTGTTTGCGTGGTAGATTATTAGCACAGACTGGTCAAATTATGATGGGGGGTATTGAAAATAACATGGAAGCCTTTATCAAAGCCAACCGTATAATGATTGTGGCTTGTGGTACAAGTTGGCACGCTGGCTTGGTTGCAGAATATTTAATAGAAGAATTATGTCGTATTCCTGTAGAGGTTGAATATGCTTCTGAATTCAGGTACCGCAATCCTGTAATTCACCCAGGGGATGTAATCATTGCTATATCGCAAAGTGGAGAAACTGCAGACACATTGGTTGCCTTAGAAAGTGCTAAAGAAAAAGGCGCCTTTATTTTTGGCGTAGTAAATGCAGTAGGAAGCAGTATTGCAAGGTTAAGCCATGCAGGGGCCTATACCCATTCAGGCCCAGAAATAGGTGTAGCAAGTACAAAAGCATTTACAGGCCAATTGGCAGTGTTGATGATGATGGCATTAAAAATTGGTTATGCAAAAGGCACTATTACTCAAGAAAGATATTTGCAATTGATGTTGGATTTAGAATCTGTTCCAGAAAAAGTGCAAGCCATTTTACAAGACACTTCCAATATCGAAAGAATTGCCATTAAATACAAAGATGCCACTGATTTTCTATTCTTAGGAAGAGGATACAATTTTCCAGTAGCTTTAGAAGGCGCACTTAAACTAAAAGAGATCTCTTATATCCATGCAGAAGGATATCCCGCCGCAGAAATGAAGCATGGGCCTATTGCATTAGTAGATGAAAAATTACCCGTTGTATTTGTTGCAACCAAAGATTCTTACTACGAAAAAATAGTTTCTAATGTTCAGGAGATTAAAGCCAGAAAAGGAAAAATAATTGCAGTGGCAACAATGGGTGATGATATTATTCCGAATATGGCAGATGATGTAATGTTGGTGCCAGATGCCGATGAAGTAATTGCACCATTATTAAGTGTGGTTCCATTGCAGCTATTGAGTTATTATGTAGGTCTTGCAAAAGGATTGGATGTAGACAAGCCAAGAAATCTTGCAAAAAGTGTTACCGTAGAATAATTTTATTTGTTGAATTAACAATTGCTATGCTACAAAACAAAATCATTAAAACACCTTTGAATTCATTGGGTTATAATTTCATAAAAGACCAATACATACCCAAGGGCAAAAACGAATATTATCTACGCAATATTCAAATAAAAAATGGCATACATTATCGCCAATTGATGGCCGAAGAAATTGAAATGTTGGTAAGAAACGGCAACACTTCAGATGATTGGAACAATATCTTGGTTTCAGATGCATTCAACCCAAGATTGGTTAAAAATTGCAACTTTTATGGTTTAGTAAGAATTGGTAAGCTCGAAAATTTCTGCCTAAGTTTCAGCGATTTAAAAGCACCTGTTGGTTTGTACAACTCTAATATCATTAGTTGCGACTTTGGAGACAATGTATCTATTCATTATGTTCACTATCTATCGCATTATATCATTGGAAGCGAGGCAATCATTACCAATGTAAATGAGTTAATAACTACCAATCATGCAAAATTTGGCACAGGCATTATCAAACAAGATGAAGATGAATCTGTAAGGATATGGATGGAAATTTGCAATGAAAATACCGGAAGAAAAGTAATGCCATTTAATGGCATGTTACCTGGAGATGCATTTTTATGGAGTAGATACAGAGATGATAAAACATTACAAGATAAATTCAAAGCATTTACCGAAAAAAAATGCGATAATAAAAGAGGCTATTATGGCAAAGTAGGTGATAGAACAGTAATTAAAAACTGTAAAATTATTAAAGATGTTTGGGTAGGGTCTGATGCTTATTTTAAAGGAGCCAATAAACTCAAGAACTTAACAGTCAATTCAGGACCAGAAGGCAGAACACAAATTGGAGAAGGATGTGAAATTGTAAACGGAATTATTGGATATGGATGCAGGCTTTTTTATGGAGTAAAAGCAGTTCGTTTTATCATGGCCGATCATTCTCAATTAAAATATGGAGCAAGATTAATCAACTCCTATTTAGGACACAATGCAACAATTTCTTGTTGCGAAGTACTTAACTCATTGATATTTCCAGCACATGAGCAACACCATAATAATTCTTTTTTATGTGCTGCATTGGTGATGGGTCAAAGTAATATTGCAGCAGGCGCCACCATTGGCTCTAATCACAATAGCAGAAGTGCCGATGGCGAAATCATTATGGGACGTGGCTTTTGGCCCGGCCTTTGTGTAAGCTTAAAACACAATTCTGTATTTGCTTCTTTTTCAATGGTAAATAAAGGAGACTACCCGGCCGAATTAAATATTAAAATACCTTTCTCATTAATCAGCAATGATGTACATAATGATCAACTAACAATCATGCCAGCATATTGGTTCCTATACAACATGTATGCATTAGCAAGAAACGCATGGAAATATATTGATAGAGACAAAAGAACCAATAAACCTCAAGAGCTAGAATACCATTATTTAGCACCAGATACAATCAATGAAATTTTTACCGCTTTGGAATTATTGGAACTCTATACAGGAAGGGCTTATTTATTAACTCAAAAAAATAGTGTTGATTCCGACAATGAAGCCATTGAAGTGGGCAGACTATTATTGAAAAGTAAAAACAAAATTGTTAGCCAACTAGAAATTGTTGCCAATGATATTGAAAATAGCAAGCGGACAACCTTATTGATCAAAGTATTAGAGGCATACACCATCTTCGAAGACATTATTTTGTACTATGGCATTGAACAACTCATTCAAATAATACAATTAAATAAAATTGCCAACTTAGCAGAACTAAACAAATTAATACCTCGTAAATTAATCAGAGACGAATGGATTAATGTAGGAGGCCAATTAATGACCGCCATTGAAGTGGCAGATTTAAAAAAGAAAATAGTTACCAATAAACTAAAAAGTTGGGACGATGTTCATCATCAATATTTATTAAAAGGAAGCAAATATGCCGAACAAAAAAGAGAGCATGGATTAGCTTCATTGCAAGAAATAACTGGCATTCAATTAGCTACAATGAATATTCAACAGTTTAATTATTTTCTAACAGCTGCTTCCAATACCAAAGAATGGATTACTAGGAGTATTTATAACTCTAGGGCCAAAGACTATTCTAATCCATATAGAAAAATGGTGTATGAGAATTTTGCAGAGATGAATGAAGTTATTGGAAAATTAGAGGACAATGGTTTCATTACAGATCAGAATGAATCGCTACTTGTTTTCAAAAAAGAAATTCAAAGAATCAAAAAACTGTTTAAAATAAAAAACTGATGCCAACTTGTTTTAAGAAGCCAACATCAGTTGATTGTTCATAGGAAATCTTTTACAAACGAAGCCCAACACCCAATTGAATTTGCTGATTGGTCCATTTTTCTTTATTGTCAATATCATTAATATTATTCAATCCAATATTATACCTGCCATAAATACGCAGTGCAGTTAAATTTAATTGTGCACCTAAGACCATTGAAAAATCGCCATTTTTAAAAGCATTTTGACCATTTATCAACAAATTATCATTCTGATTCATCAATATCCCAAACTGCGGACCCGCATTCAGCGTTAACATTTTACCAACGTTGTATCTTAATAGAATTGGTATTAAGATATAATCCAATTGAATTTGTTGATCAGCACCAGGTACTAGCATATTCTGATAAATAGAATTAAATCCTGTAGTTCTAGTAGATTTAGATTGACTCCAAAGTAATTCAGGTTGGATGCCCCATTTTTTGGCAAAATCAATTTCGGCAAATCCACCTAAATGATAAGAAAGATCATAACTATCAGTAAAACTTTGCCCAGCAATCTGGTTTAAGTTAGCACCTGCCTTTACACCAAGCCTAAAACCAGCTTGTGCTTGAGCCAATACACCTATCATTAAAAATGATACGAGGAAAACGAGGTTCTTTTTCATATGGAATATTTTAAATAATACGACAATCATCATGCCAAGATTTATTGAGTTATTAGGTTGCTGAGATTTTCGCAACTCTTTAGTTTTATTTTGTAACTCTTCGCTAATATCTCATCTTTCCGCATTCATCTTTCAGCTTTCTTAATTCACCTTTCATAATTCATCTTTCTACTTTCATCTTTCTGCTTTCATCTTTCATCTTTCTGCTCTCTGCTTTCATAATTCATCTTTCTGCTCTCTGCTTTCTACTTTCTACTTTCATCTCTCAGCTTTCTGCTTTCATCTTTCTTAATTCTATCAAAGTAATTTCCGGCAAAATACCTACCCTACCCGGATATCCTATAAATCCAAAACCCCGATTTACATACAATTTTTGATTCCCATCTTCATACAAACCTGCCCATTGTTTATACATCCACTGAACAGGGCTCCATTTAAAATAAGGATTCTCTAAGCCAAACTGCATCCCATGTGTATGACCAGACAACATTAATTGAATATCGGGGTACTCCTTTTTTACTTGAGCATCCCAATGACTGGGGTCGTGACTTAACAATATTTTAAACGGAATATTTTCTGTGCCAGAATACGCATCTTGCATCTTACCATATTTAGGAAACCTTCCTTTAGCTCCCCAATTTTCTATTCCCAAAACAGCCATCTTTTCTCCCTCCTTCTCAATAATAACATGTTCATTCATTAGTAACTTCCAACCCATATCGGCATGTACTTGCTTGAGTTTATCTAAATTGGCTGATTTAGCGGCTGTACTTGGCCATGAAACATAATCGCCATAATCATGATTACCAAGTGTGCTATATATACCATGTAATGCGTTTAACTTGCCGAACACCGATTTATAATCGTTCATTTCTTCAGCCCTATCATTCACCAAATCACCTGTAAATAAAATAAGGTCTGCTTTTTGATCAAGCATCATATTAACACCCCGCTCAACTGCATCGATATTTTGAAAACTTCCACTATGAATATCACTTATATGAACTATTTTAAATCCATCAAAGGCTTTTGGCAAATTGCTAAAAGCAAGTGTATTTTTTTTAACTTGATAATTGTATTTATTACCAAAACCGTATAATAAAGTTCCAAATAGAGTACCTCCAACACCAATGCCCGCCCAACTTAAAAAAGCAGATCTAGCAATCAATTGTCCATCTCCCAAAAACTGACCTCCTGTATTCCTAAAAACTTTGGTAATTATCCAAATAACAGCTCTTCTGATATCGTCAGTTAGAAAAAAGAGCGCACCAATTAATTTAGCCAAAAACAATCCAACTAAAATGGCAAATACATAGTTCCTGAAAATCTTGGATGTTTGAAGCACTTGAATAAATGGGAATGACAATAATGCAGCCAAAGTAAATAGTGAAATAACCCAATATCCATAATGAATAACCACACGCCATCGCTCGGCAAGAGGTTGAGTTACCACTTTAACCGCTTGAAAAACATAGTAATCCAATATCACCATTATTAAAGCTATCACCCAAAAAGCACCAGAATTACGCATAAATACCAATTAAAAGGGTTTAAAGATAAGGAAAGCAGGCTCCAAACAAGGTAAAATTGGCTACTGTTCACCAATGTTGAAAACTTAAGCGATTTTGGTTAAAGGCTTTGAAGAATATTGTTTGATAGCTGTGCCTGATGCCTTATTTTTGGAAGCTTGCAAAAAAGGAAAAGCGAATAATTATGGCAAGAATTATTGGAGTAGCCAATCAGAAAGGA
>JBILRH010000178.1:0-2946 GCA_044372715.1 Sediminibacterium sp.
TTTAATGCCCTCGCTCTTTGGGTTAATAAACGTATACTTATTGTTCCAAAACGCAAATGAAGGCCCATTTTGGAAGTTCCATTATTGTTTGCAGGAAAATTTCTTTGATCGGAGTAATGACGAACAATAGACTCATTTAGATCCTGAGCAGGAAATACTATAGAGGACAGTTCAAAGCCCATTGATTTCAAACTAGGCAGAGCTAATGGTGCTTGTGGAAGAAAACTTTTTACCAGTTTTTCACTTGGAAAAGCAACACAGTCCGCATCAGTTAGTTTAGCTTTCCATTTTTTACTATAAGGCGTAAAAACAGTATAGGGTTTGCCGTCATCTTTTACAATCTCCTGCTTTTCAAAAATAACCTGGTCTTTGTAAGTGATGAATTTAACCCCATTAGCACTAAGTAGTTCAGTTATAGAATCATCTCTTTCTTTGGCATAAGGCTCATAATCATGATTGGCAAAAACCTGTTCTATGGAATACTCTTTTAATAATTGTTTAAACACCTCTTCTGGAAATCCATAACGCACATCTAAACTACTGCCCAATTGTTTTAATTGTTCTTGAAGGGAACTAATTGTTGCATGAATAAATGTAACGCGCGCATCATTCTTCTCTTCTAATTGATCCAATATCGATTTATCAAAAATAAAAATAGGCAGTACAGATATACCTGATTTTAATGCTGCATACAAGGCGTGATTGTCCGACAATCGCAAGTCGCGCCTGAACCACATTATATTGATTGAGTTTAGATTTTTTTTCATAAGAGTGTAACAATCAATTGTAAAAAAATGTTTAGGCCTTAGTAAGCAAAAATCCCATCAGAGTTGAATCGTGATGGGATTTTTGAATTATTCTGGTATAGAGAAAATACTAATCAATTTCACGAACCCTAAATTCAACCCTTCTGTTCTCTGCTCTACCTTTTGCAGTTTTATTATCTGCAACCGGGCTTTCACTTCCCTTGCCTTCTGTTAACAATCTATCAGCTGCTATTTTCTTTCCAAACAAGTAAGCCTTAACTGAAGATGCTCTTTTCAAAGACAATGCTTTGTTGATTTTATCAGATCCTGTATTGTCGGTATAACCATCTACATATAATTTCAAAGAAGGATAATCATTCATTGCTTTAATCACTTTCCCTAATTCAACTTTAGATGCTTTTGTTAATACAGAACTACCAGTTACAAACAATACTTTCTTATTGTCAAAATTGTATTGCTTTTTCAATTCAGGACAACCATTGTTTTCAACAGTTCCTTTTACTGTAGGACATTTGTCTTCTTCGTCATTAACACCATCTTGATCGGTATCAGGAATAGGACATCCTTGGTAACGAGCTAAACCAGCCACTGTAGCACATTTATCTTCTTCATCATTGATAGCATCTTTATCCGTATCAGGGATTGGGCATCCTTGGTATTTAGCCAATCCAGCAACAGTAGGGCATTTGTCTTGCTCATCGTTGATACCATCTTTATCCGTATCAGGGATTGGGCATCCTTGGTATTTAGCCAATCCTTTAACAGAAGGACACTTATCATTATCGTCGATAACACCATCACCATCTGTATCTTTAGGCACTACAACAACTGGAGCAACTGGTGGTGGAGGCGGTGGAGGTGGCGGAGCAACTTTCTTTTCGTACAACTTCACTTTCAAACCAAATTGGAATCCAGTATTGTAAAACTGAATATTGCCCTTATTTGCGTTGAAATTCTGCGTTGTTTTCATATCAGTAATCCCATAGATATAGCGACCATATAACTGAACTTTTCTTTGTGTAAATAATTCAACACCTGCAGTTGCTGCAGTACTGATGGCTAGAAAATCTCTTTTGTAATAAACATTTCTATTGTCGTTTTTCAACGAGTTGTTGAAATCAATTTGTGGACCAGCAATAACAGAGAAATCTTTACTAAATGTATATTTTAACAATAAAGGGAAAGACTGATATTGTATGGTTCCTGCAAATTGACTGGGAGGGTTATTGTTACCAACATATTTTAAAACAGACCATTGTGCTTGTGGCTCAAAAGATAATTTTTGAGTCAATGGCAGGTTTAACCAAACGCCAGCAGCCCAACCTGTTCCGGTTTTATAGTCTATACCTTTAGGGTTACCCATACGGAATTCAGTTAAATTAACTGCCCCTAAAACACCAGCACTTATGCCTGGTTTGGTTTTTTTAGCTTGCGCAAAAACTTGCGAAGAAAAAAGACCGATAACTGCAAGTAGCAGTACCAACTTTAATGATTTCATTTGATAGAATTTAAACGATTATTTGCTTAGATAATAACTACAAAAAACTGCGGGTTATAAAGCTTTGCAAATATATATAATTATTCCAAAATGTGTTAAATAGTTCAGGTAATACTTACTGTTTTATAAAAAATATCTCTTACAAAATCAGGAGAATAGTGGGTTTCCCCTATTTTTTTCACCCAACGGATGCCATAAATAGCATTGGTTAGAAAAGCTGCTGATGCATTCAATAAATCCTCTAAGGAAATAGATTTTTCTTCTATTTCATATCCCATTTTTTTTAGTTGAACAATCATGTGTTTTCGCATTACTCCATCAACTGGTCCGTCTGCAAGTGGTGGGGTTTTGATTATGCCATTGGTAACAATGAAAATATTGGCGATGGTTGAATCTACTATATCACCATTGGGGTTCAATAATATGGCATCATTTAACTTCTCTTCTTTAGCCCAAATAGCCGCCATTACATAAGGAAGGTAATTATTGCTTTTGATCATAGAAAAATGATCGGCTGCTTTAACGGCTTTTAAAAAAATGCCCAATTCTAACCCATTTTCATTAAGCCGGTTATTGCTTTCATTGAGTTCCCATGTTTGTATTAAAAGGTGTGGGAAATGGTTTTGATGGTCATAAATTCCTCCATCACCCCTGTAAACAGTTATTCTTACCCTAGCTAAA
>JBILRH010000179.1:0-2942 GCA_044372715.1 Sediminibacterium sp.
AAATCTTAACTGCTCAAAATGTCCAACAAAGTTCAAGTCCTAATCCTTTGGAAATGTTGCTGCAATCAAATCCAGCATTTAAAAATGCCATCTCCAATAAAGACAGCCTTCGGATTCAAATTGTATATACCCAGATAGATCGTAACAAACGCAATAAACCAAGTTTTACAGAATATAATTACAACCTCAATAACAATACCTATTTCTACCCAGCAAGCACGGTAAAAATGCCCATCGCCTTATTGGCTTTGGAAAAACTCAATGAACTCAATATAAAAGGTCTTACCAAAGAAGCCACCATGATCACAGATAGTTCTGCAACTGCACAGGATCATGTGTATACACAGCCCAATTCGGCTGATAGTAGGCCTACTATTGAAAATTATATCAAACAAATATTTTTAGTAAGTGATAATGATGCATATAATCGCTTATATGAATTTTTAGGCCAAGAATACATTCAAAAAAAGTTATCGGCTAAAGGTTATTCCGACGCCATTATTCGTCATCGTTTACAAATTAGTAGAACCTTAGAACAGAATGCCACTACCAATCCAGTAAAATTTTATGATACATCAGGTGCTTTAATATATGAGCAACCTATGCAAAAAAGTAACGCTCAATATTCATTGCTGGAAGCCAATCTGGGAAAGGGCTACATGAGTAAAGGAAAACTAGTGAATGAACCTTTTTCTTTCGCTACTAAAAACAGGGTTTATTTACAAGACCTCCATCATATACTACAATCTGTTTTATTTCCTGAACAATTAAAAAAAGAACAACGATTTAATTTAACCAAAGATGATTATGCATTTGTTCGAAAATGGATGAGTGCTTTTCCAAAAGAAAGTGATTTTCCTAATTATGATTCATCCCATTATTGGGATGCCTATTGCAAATTTTTATATTATGGTTCTGAGAAAGGAACTAAGCCCAATAATGTTAGAATTTTTAATAAAGTGGGTGATGCTTATGGGTTTTTAATTGATGTAACTTATGTAGCTGACCTTGCCAATAATATTGAGTTTATGTTGAGTGCATCCATCTCATGCAATCAAGATGGCATTTACAATGATGATCATTATGATTACGAAACTATTGGGTATCCTTTTATGAAAAATTTGGGTCAAGCAGTTTATCAGTATGAATTGTCTCGAAAGAGAAAAAATATACCCGATCTGAGTAAGCTTGATTTTCATAAAAAATAGCTTCTTGCAAAAGTTGATTTTATTATAATCAGCGTTAATCATTGACAGGAACGACTATTTTGTAATTGATTAGACCGTTTAATTCCTTTTTCCGAACTTTACCTTACATATAGTAATAATAATAATATAAAAACGAATGGAACTCTCTTCTTTATTAAACAGATTTAATGAACCGGAAACCCTCAAAATGGCCAAATTAGGTCGGGAATTGAGGGCTAGCGGAGTTGATGTAATTGATCTTAGTTTGGGTGAACCCGATTTTGATACACCCCAGCATATTAAAGATGCTGCCATAAAAGCCATCAATGATAACTGGAGTCATTATACGCCTGTGCCTGGTTTTTTAGATTTGAGAGAAGCTGTTTGTACTAAATTAAAAAGAGACAATCATCTAGATTATAAGCCTGAAAATATTATTAGCTCTACTGGAGCCAAACAAAGTTTGGCGAATGCAATTTTAGCGTTGGTAGATGAAGGCGATGAAGTAATTATTCCTACACCCTATTGGGTTACTTATTCTGAATTGGTAAAAATTGCCAGGGGTAAGGTTGTAGAAATAAGAACCTCTGTAGAAAATAAATTCAAAGCAACGCCAGCACAGGTAGAAGCTGCCATCACTCCTCGCTCTAAAGTCTTTATGTTCTCTTCTCCTTGTAATCCTTCAGGAGCAGTTTATAGCAAAGAAGAATTAGCCGCATTGGTTGAAGTATTTAAAAAATATCCAGATATCATTATTCTTTCCGATGAAATTTATGAATACATCAATTTTATGGGTAAGCATGAGAGTATTGCTCAATTCGAAACCATTAAAGATCGTGTAGTATTGATCAATGGATTGAGTAAAGGATTTGCAATGACTGGTTGGCGCTTAGGTTATACAGCTTCCAATACTACTATTGCAAAAGCAATGGAAAAAATTCAAGGTCAATTCACCAGCGGAACTTGCTCTATCACTCAAAAAGCAGCTGTAGTTGCACTTACAGGTGATCTACGCCCTTCTTTAGAGATGACTGAAGAATTTACACGCAGAAGAGCCCGCAGTTTAGAATTGGTTAAAGCAATCCCAGGATTTAAATGCTTTGAGCCAGAAGGTGCTTTCTATGTATTTCCTGATGTGAGCTTTTATTATGGTAAGTCAAATGGTACAGAAACCATCAAAAATGCTGCTGATTTTAGTATGTATTTATTGAACACAGCACATGTTTCTTCTGTAATGGGTGACGCTTTTGGCGAACCGCTTTGTGTTCGTTTTTCTTTTGCAAATAGCATGGAAAATATCGAACGTGCTTGGAAAAGAATAGCAGATGCTTTGGCATTGTTAACATAATTATTTGTAAATAAAAAAAAGGAGCACTAGTAATAGGCTCCTCTTTTTATTTATAAGATTCGATGTTATTTCCCTCCTTCCACTACTCCACCTTTTTTACTATCTATGGTTATGGTGAATGGACCTTTGCCACTTACAATCCATTTAAGGGTAACAGTTCCTAAGCCAGGAATATTATTTACAGCTAAAACTCCTGGATTATTTTTCTGTTCGGTTGTTAAATTGAGGTCGGCATTTTCTACCAACATTCCAGCAACTACTGTTGCCTTTGTATTGAGTGTAATATAATCAGGCCTTTCAATTTTATTCTTCACATCTTGGCTACTATGCGTTGGCATAATTCTGCTGTTGGCAATAACAGCAGTTACCTCTGTTAATCCATCCCCCAAATCTTTTTCAACCAAAGA
>JBILRH010000059.1:0-10944 GCA_044372715.1 Sediminibacterium sp.
CAACTCTGTGGTTGCTCGAATCAATCTCTCATCAATTCCCAACCCTTCGAATGTTGTCATTTACTTTAAAATTTGCGCAAAGGTACTTTATTTATAAGCCTTTGCTGTGTTTTTAACGAATTATCCGTTTAGTTCCTTACCAATTAAGGTTCAATTGGTACAGAAAAAATCAAATAATTGGTTAATTCTTTAATATTCGCCTTATTCCATTGGCATTTTCGATCAATTCCTGCAAGTATTGGTAATTTTCCTTCTCCAAGCAAGTTTTGAATTTTCTTAGCTGTGTTATGTGCTCATTTAACACATCTAACAGATTTTCTCTGTTTTGCATAAAAATAGGCACCCACATTGATGGATTACTTTTAGCCAATCTTACGGTACTTTCAAATCCCCCACTCGCCAGCTCAAAAATGGCATCTTCCTCTTTTTCTTTTTCCAAAACTGTATTTGCCAAAGCAAATGAAGTAATATGAGAAATATGACTAATATAGGCCACATGCATGTCGTGATCTGCAGCATCCATATACAATAAATGCATATTTAATAAACTATAGATACGCTCTACCATTTCGAGTGCATCAGCATCGCTTTCGTATTTATTACAAATAACTGTTGCTTTTTTTACAAAAGCACCTTTAACTGCAGCAGAAGGCCCACTATTTTCAGTACCCCACATTGGATGAGTTGCTACAAATCTTCCCCTTTTTGGGTGTACAAAAACCGATTCACAAATTACTTTTTTGGTAGAACCTACATCAAAAACAATTTGTTTATCTACCTGATTTAAAATGATGGGTAAAATAGATTCAGCAGCATTGATTGGAGTAGCAATAATAATCATTTCAGACAAAGCAACTGCTTCCTCTAAACTTTTACATTCATCCACTAAGCCCAACTCCAAGGCTTCATTAATATGAACAGGATTATGATCAACACCAAAAATATAAGATGCTATTCCCAATTCTTTTAATGCAATTGCCATTGAACCTCCAATTAATCCCAAACCAATTATTGCTACTTTCATTTGTTCATATTTATTAATTGTTATGCTTAAATTCCATTTTCTATTCTTTTAATGGCAACTTGAAATTGTTCCTCAGTTGCACATAAACTTACTCTAATAAAATGATTGCCAGCAGATCCAAAAATTCCTCCTGGTGTAATAAAAACTTGGTTCTTATATAAAACTTGATCACTTAATGCAAAACCATCTTTGTATGTATTTGGAATTTTAGCCCATACAAACATTCCAGCTTGATTTTTTTCATATTCACATTGGAGCAAATCAAGTAATTGAAAAACTTTTTCCCTACGTTTTGCATAAATAGCATTAACCCCATCATACCAATCTTTACCTAAACTCAAAGCTTGAGCTGCAGCCAATTGTATAGGCAAAAACATACCACTATCCATATTAGATTTAAAAGTAAGAATATCATCAATTTTATCTTTTGATGCACAGAGCATTCCTACTCTCCACCCTGCCATATTCTGTGACTTACTCAAAGAATTCAACTCAATGGCTACCTCTTTAGCACCAGGAATTGACAATATACTTTTTGGATTTTCATTGAGTATAAAACTATAGGGATTATCATGACAAATTAATAGCTGGTGCTTAATTCCAAACTCAACAATTTTTGCAAAGAGCTCATTCGAGGGCAACTTTCCAGTTGGCATTTGAGGATAATTTACCCACATCATTTTTATACCAGTTAAATCCATTTTTTCCAGTGCATCAAAATCAGGCTCCCAAGCATTTATTTCCGTCAATTCATAACTTACCGGAACAGCTCCAGCTAATTTTACTGCACTTGCATAAGTTGGATAACCAGGATTTGGAATCAACACCTTATCACCTTCATTTAAATAGGTCATACAGATATGCATAATCCCTTCTTTACTGCCAATTAAGGGCAATATTTCTGCATCCGGATTTAAGGATACATGATACCAATCATTGTACCATTTTGCAATTGCATTACGCAGTATTGGAGATCCTTTATAAGATTGATATGCATGATTATTGAGCTTGGCCGACTCTGCTTGAAGTATTTCGATTACCGAAGGGTGTGGAGGCAAGTCTGGGCTTCCAATTCCAAGATTAATAACCTGCTTACCAGCTTGATTCAACTGATCAATTTCTCTTAATTTTTGAGAAAAATAATATTCGCCTATACCTGAAAGTCTTTTCGCTTTGTCTACTTGCATGTTTACCCTTTTATTAGTTTACCTTTTTTGTAAACACCAAAAAGCTTTACGCTATTGGTCATTAATTCGATTGATTTCAACATTTTATCCAATTGTTTCTTTTGCTCAAATTCCATATCTGCAAAAAAACCATACTTGAAATTACTTCCTGGAATAGGCATACTTTGTAATTTACTTAAATTGATATCTGCTCTTGCAA
The DNA here is from genome assembly GCA_044372715.1 of Sediminibacterium sp. GTDB lineage: Bacteria > Bacteroidota > Bacteroidia > Chitinophagales > Chitinophagaceae > Sediminibacterium. The sequence continues at coordinate 2,411 of JBILRH010000059.1, forward strand.
TGGCTGTTAATACTTTTGAAAGAATACCTTTAGAATGATTTGTTTGAAAATAAATGGATGATTTATTTGCACCATTAACAAGTTCTACTTCGTTAGATCTTTTTAATACCAAGAATCGAGTGATATTTGTTTTTTGTGTTTGAATATCAGGTGCAATGATTTTTAAATCGAATAATTCAGCTGCTAATTTACTAGCAATAGCGGCAATATGTTTACTCTTATGCTGTTGAACATGCTTGGCACTCAAAGCGGTATCATCGGTTTCTATCAATTTCCAATGTTGATTTTCTAAATAATCAATACACTGAAGAATAGCCATCGGATGGCTATGTACTTCTTTGATATCAACCAATTGTACTCCCTTATTTACCATTAGATTTTGACTAATTGATAAATACACTTCTCCGATTACTTGCAAATTAGATTTCAATAAGAGATTGTAATTAGGTAGAATACTTCCAGCTATTGAATTCTCGATGGCCATTACTGCCCCAGCAGAGCGTTGAGCATCTGAAGCAGTTTTTACCAATTCTCTAAAAGATGCACATGGAATAATTTCCACTTTTTTACCAAAGAATTGACGTGCAGCTACTTGATGGAAACTACCTTCATATCCTTGAATACATATTGCATTGTTATCTATTTTAGTTGCCGTCATATTATTAATTTTTGATTGCCTTCTAGGCAAAAAAAAACCCGGTTATTCACCGGGAGCTTATTTTGATTTTTGTAAAATTTACAGTTTAGCAAACAAGACCCGGCTACTTTTTCTAAAGTAGAAATAACCAAAAAAATAAAACCAATTGTTGATTGCCGTTTGCATGTAGTTCAAATATAGAACATCAAAAGAAAGGAAAAAAGTTTTTTTTGATTTTATAAACTAAGGTTTGTTAGTTTTTATTTAGGAGATTCTTAGGCATAAAAATACAAGGTGAACCTCAAAAGCTTATTTAAGAAAAAAGCCCCTCCGTGGAAACGGAGCGGCTACTAACGATTGCTTGCCATATAAAAATATGAACTACTGTACTGATCGCAAGCTGGATCCTTTCACTTCAAATACACCAGCAGTTCTATCAATTATTTCTTAGCTGCAGAATCAACTTTAGCAACAGTTGAATCAACTTTAGCAGCATTTGTATCAACAGCTACAGCAGTAGTATCAACAGCAACAGTAGTTGAATCAGTTTTTACTTCTTCAGTTTTATTTGACTCACAAGATGCAGCGAAAGCGCCTAATGCCAATACGAATAATAATTTTTTCATTTTAATTTTTTTTAAGTTTGAATGATTACAGATTAATACCTGCTTATTATAAAAGGTAACCCAAGAAGGTAAAATTTTTCAAAAAAATATTTTAGGGCTATTTTGGGTTACTTTTACCCCCGTTCTCGTATTAAATACACAGATAGTGAAAGGCGATAGTAACGAACAAGCATTATTGAAAGGATTGGCGAACAATGACTCAAAAGCCATCGAAACCATTTATAAAGACAACTTTACAATGGTTCAGACCTTTATTATTAGTAATAATGGCTCTTACGATGAAGCTAGGGATATTTTTCAGGAAGCAATGATTGCGCTTTACGAGAAAGCACAAACCGAATCATTTGTATTAACCTGTCAAATCAAAACATACCTGTATTCCATATGCAGGCGTCTTTGGCTTAAACGACTTCAACAATTGGGCCGTTTTACCCAACAGGTTGATAGTATGGAAGAGACTGTTGCAGTTGAAGAAGATCTTTTAACACACGAAAAAAGAAATGCAGAGTTTGAAATCATGGATCGGGCTTTAAACAGCCTTGGTGAACCCTGCAAAAGCTTGTTAAAAGGCTATTATTTGAAAAAAATGGACATGGCAGCATTGGCTAACGAATTTGGATACACCAATGCAGATAATGCCAAGAACCAGAAATACAAGTGTTTAATGCGATTAAAAAAATTATTTTTTTCGCAATACAATATTGGAGAGTAACTATTATGGATGATATTTTTTTATTAGAAGCAATTGAAAGATACCTCAACGGGGAAATGAACCCCGAAGAGCGAAGCTTTTTTGAGGCCCTTCGCAAGAAAACCCCAGAAATAGACCAAATGGTTGTTGAACACAATATGTTCATGCATCAAATGGATTTATATATTGCCCATACCAATATCAAACATAGCCTTTATGATGTTCATAGCAGTTTACGCTCTAAAGGTGATATCAATGAGGGCGGCGAGCTGCCTACCCGTGGAAAAATAATTCAATTCTGGAATAAATATAAAAGAGTAACTGCAATTGCAGCTTCAGTTGGGGGCTTAATTGCTTTATTCATAAGCGGATTAGTGGTCTATTTTTCTTCGGTTGTTACAGATCCTAAATTACAACAGCTTGGTAAAGATTTGGAAGCTGTAAAGAAGAGCCAGCAATACCAAGGATCTATTATCAATGAAGTAAAAACTAAAATTCCATCAAATGCTCGCTTATTAAGTGGCGGTTCTGGTTTTTTGATTGACCCTAAAGGTTATATAGTAACCAATGCCCACGTGCTTAGAGGTACTGGGGCTGTAGTGGTAAATTACAAGGGGCAAGAATTCAATTCGTCTATTGTAATTATAGACCAAGTTAAAGATTTGGCGATTTTAAAAATAATGGATACTGATTATGTTGCGGCAAAATCCATTCCATATACCATACAAAAGAACAATGCAGATTTAGGCGAAGAAATTTTCACTTTAGGTTACCCAAGAAATGATATTGTTTATGGCATGGGCTATCTAAGTGCAAAAACTGGTTTCAATGGAGATTCTCTTTCCTATCAAATTCAAATCAGTGCCAATCCTGGAAATTCTGGGGCTCCCGTATTTAATAAAAATGGAGAGGTAATTGGAGTATTGAGTACCCGTCAGGCTCAAGCTGATGGTGTAACATTTGCTGTTAAATCTAAAAACATATATTCGATAGTTGAAGATTTAAAGAATAGCGACTCTGCTTTCAGGAAAATTAAATTACCCTCAAAATCTATATTAAAAGGTGTTGAGCGTAAAACTCAAATTACCAAAGTAGAAGATTTTGTATACTACGTTAAAGCTTACGGAAAATAATTAATCCCATAAGGAATTAGGATAAACCCCTGATTTCACCAAATTATTGATGGATGCCTGAACTCCTGCTGCATCTTCTTTATACGTAACGCCAAACCATTTAGAAGAAGTAGGTATTAATTTCATTACTCCTTTTCCAGATTCGATAAAGTAGTTGGCCACAAATGGAATAAAAAATTCAGACTTTAATTCTTTCCCTTTTTCTTTCAAGAAAGAACTAAACAAAGATCCACAAAGGCCTATAAATCCTGGCGCAAAACAAAAGAAATTCATACTAACCAAGCTGTCTGTATCTAGGGAATGAATTCCACTTTCATCTTCATAAACTATTCCATTTGATGTTTGGTATATTTTTGTTCTTTCAGATATATTCGTAAGATTATCTTGAGCATCAGCTGTACAAACTCCACGGCTAACACTTCCATTATCACTAAGTGTTTTATTCAGTTCATACCCAACCAAGGCGTAGGTAGACTCATTACATTGATTGGATAAAAATTGAACTGCTTGCACAAAAGCATCTTTACCATAATAGTCATCAGCATTAATTACAGCAAATGGCTCATTTACTTTACCCTGACAGCACAATAAGGCATGGGCAGTTCCCCATGGTTTTTCACGATCGGAAGGCACTTCAAATCCATCGGTATGCGAAAGTAAATGCTGGTATACATAATCTGTTGCTACTTTCCCATTAAGCTTTGGCTCAAAAATCAATTTAAATTGTTCTGCAAACTCTTCTCTAATAATAAAAACTACTTTCCCGAATCCTGCTTCAATTGCGTCGTAAATGGAATAATCCATAATGGTTTCCCCTGAAGGACCAAAAGACTGAATTTGTTTCATGCTGCCATATCGGCTAGCCATTCCTGCTGCTAATATTACTAGGGTTGGTTTCATGTGTTACTATTTATTGATTTTTGCCATATCTAATGAGCAAATAAACTATTCGGTTGGTTATAACCATAGTTATGGCTCATTTCATGCTGTATTTTTGTAAAATTGCGAAATTAACCATTTTCCGTTAAGTACCAATGAGTATATGAAACTAGCACCGAATTCAATTACTTCTCAAAACATCCCAATGTTAACATTCAATGGGGTTGAAACAAGTATTGCTAGGTTTGATTTAATGCATAACATAGTAAGTGGCAACAAGTGGTTTAAACTAAAATATTATATTGAAGAAGCCATAAAATACCAAAAAACTTGTATTGCCAGTTTTGGTGGAGCTTATTCAAATCATATAGTGGCTTTGGCATTTGTTTGTAAAGAAAATGGACTTCGCTCAGTAGGAATTATCAGAGGAGATGACACAACAGCTTTATCTCCCACCTTAGTCCAAGCAAAGGAATTTGGAATGGAATTGATTTTTACAAGCAGAACTAAATTCAATGAGAAAGAATCAATTAGAAATGAATTTAATAACCCTAATTGGTATTGGGTAAATGAAGGAGGATATGGAATTATTGGCGCAAAGGGAGCTGCAGAAATGCTTACCTACACCCCGATTAACAATTCAGCCATCATTTGTGCAGTAGGAACAGGCACTATGATGGCAGGTTTAATCAATCAAACCAAGTATAACCAAACTGTTACAGGGATCAGTGTTTTAAAAAATAATTTTTCGATTAATGATGAAATAAGCAATTTATTAACAGTTTCTGCTAAAAACAAACCATTCAATATTCTTCATGAATATCATTTTGGTGGATATGCAAAAACAAACAAGCAGTTATTTGACTTTATGAACCATCTATGGGAAAAAGAAAAAATTCCTACAGATATTGTCTATACAGGAAAAATGGTTTTTGCAGTAGACCAATTGATTAAAAATAACTATTTCGAAAAAGGAACTAAATTAACAATTATACACAGTGGCGGATTACAAGGAAATTGCTCCTTACCCAAAGGCAGTTTAATTTTTTAGAAGAATTACTTAGATCTTTATACATCAATCCTTGTTCAACTAAACATAGATCATTCAATAGTTGTACAAAAAACTTTACCGAAAATTTTAGTCATCAAACTAAATAATTACAATAACAGCATTAGCTGAAACAATGCAGATAAAAATTAAACGGATATCAACTTGCAATCAAAAATCTGCTCGAAATTCTTTTTAACTTTGTTTTTGACTTCATCAAAAGAAACGGGATTGCCCAATTCTTTTTCTAAAGATGTAACAGATTTATTTTCGATGCCACAAGGAACTATATTATTAAAATAATTGAGATCGGTATTAACGTTAAAAGCAAAACCATGCATGGTAATCCATCTACTGCATTTAATTCCCATTGCGCAGATTTTTCTTTCCTTTCCTTTTAAATCACTATCAATCCAAACGCCTGTTTCGCCAAAACTTCTTTGGCCTTTAATGCCATATTCTGCAATTGTTTTAATAATTACTTCTTCCAAACTTCGCAAATACCAGCCCAGATCGGTTTTGAATTTTTCTAAGTCTAAAATCGGATAGCCTACCAATTGTTCCGGGCCATGAAAAGTAATATCTCCACCCCTATTTATTTGAAAATATTCGATCCCTTTTTCAATTCTTTCCGCCTCGCTAATCAATACATGTTCGGGTTTTCCATTTTTGCCAAGGGTGTATACTGGAGGGTGCTCTACAAACAATAAATGATGGGAAGTTGAGCATTCTTTTTCGGGTGCAATTACTGCTGGATTGTTACGGAACATCCCTTTTAAATCTGTATTTTTTTTCAGTAAGGCCTCTTGATAATCCCAAACATCCTTATACTGTTTTACCCCCAAATCCTCAAACAATACCTGTTGTTGCATATAGCAAAAATAGCTTTCAATCACCAAACTTCATCAAAGAATTACAAGTGCATAGATGGCTGTTTTGGTTTACTTTTGTACCATGCAAGTGGAAACAGAACTTTTTTCGGAAGAACAGTCCGAGTCGCTTTACGAAAGAAAAACTTTTGTTGTAGATCCAGGCCAAGAGCCCTATAGAATAGATAAATGGATTCAAATGCATTTAGAGGGGGCTACCCGAAATAAAATTCAGCAAGCCATAGAAGCAGGCTTTTTAACCGTTAATGGTAAAAATGTAAAAAGCAACTATAAGATTAGGCCAGCTGATGAAATAGTGGTAATGAGCTTAATCAACCCAGACCATACTATTTTAAAAGAAGAAGATATCCCATTGAATATTGTTTATGAAGATGAAGCAATCATGGTAATTAATAAACCAGCCAATATGGTTGTTCATCCAGGTGTAGGAAACTTCAGTGGAACATTATTGAATGGTGTTGCCTATTATCTTCGAAAACAGAACCCATCAATAGATGAAGAAAAACTTCCCAGATTTGGCTTGGTTCATCGAATAGATAAAAATACTACAGGCCTCATTGTAGTTGCAAAAACGGGTGAAGCCGCATCGCATTTAGCCAAACAGTTTTTTAACCATACCGTTAAAAGAAATTATGTTGCATTGGTTTGGGGCAATATTGCCGAAAAAGAAGGCACCATTGAAGCGCATATAGCACGCCATAAACAAAACAGAAAAATGTTTGATGCATATCCAGAAGGCGATACAGGTAAGCATGCAATCACCCATTATAAAGTAATTGAACAATTCAACTATGTAACATTGGTTGAATGTATTCTGGAAACAGGTAGAACCCATCAAATACGGGTTCATATGAAACATATTGGGCACACTTTATTTAATGATTGGGAATACGGTGGAGACAAGATTTTAAAAGGAACAATTTATACAAAGTACAAACAATTTGTAGACAACTGTTTTGAGATATGCAATAGATGCGCCTTACATGCTAAAACGCTTGGATTTATTCATCCCATTACCCAAAAAGAAGTCTTTTTTGAATCTGATTTACCCAATGATATGCAGCAAGTAATAGCTAAATGGAAAAATTATAGCTTACATAGAAATGATGAATAAAAGATGCATTGAAGCTATTATATTTGTATACTTAACACTATATCATGCAACAAGATATTCGTCATAATTGGACTACAGAAGAAATTGAATCTATATACCACAGCCCCTTATTAGAATTGGTTTTTAATGCCGCTTCAGTGCACAGAAAGTACAATGATACTGCAGAAGTTCAGGTATGTACTTTACTAAGTATTAAAACTGGTGGCTGCAGCGAAGATTGTGCTTACTGCCCGCAAGCTGCAAGGTATTCTACAGATATAACTGTTCAGGCATTAATGCAAAAGGACGAAGTGTTGTCCTATGCGCAAAAAGCAAAAGATGCAGGTAGTACAAGATTTTGCATGGGGGCAGCTTGGAGAGAAGTAAGGGATAATAAAGATTTTGACCGTGTACTAGAAATGGTAAAAACTGTAAATGAATTAGGAATGGAAGTTTGTTGCACCTTGGGCATGCTAACCGAAGACCAAGCTACTAGATTAGCAGATGCTGGTTTACATGCATACAACCATAACTTAGATACAAGCAAAGAGCATTATTCAGAAATTATATCTACTCGCACTTACGACGACAGATTATCAACTTTAGAAAATGTAAGAAAAGCAGGAGTAACGGTTTGTTGTGGAGGAATTATTGGGCTTGGCGAAACCCATTCTGATAGAATCAACATGTTACATACTTTAGTGAATATGCCCGAACACCCTGAAAGTGTTCCGATCAACGCATTGGTGGCCATAAAAGGAACACCTTTGGCCAACAATCCTAAAGTAGATATTTGGGATATGGTAAGAATGATTGCAACAGCAAGAATCTTAATGCCAAAAACAATGGTTAGATTAAGTGCGGGAAGAACAGAGATGAGCATAGCTGAGCAAGCCCTCTGTTTTATGGCAGGAGCCAATTCTATTTTTGCTGGAGATAAATTATTAACTACACCAAACCCAAGTTTTGATGAAGACAATGCAATGTTTTCGATGCTGGGTTTAAAACCGAGGGTTGCATTTAAAGAAGATCATCAACAGATTAATGCAGTAGTTTAAAGTTTGCAGCATTACTGATTTAACATTTCATTAGCTAAATCAACATAACTTCTACTTAATAGATTCACAAATTATAGTGAGTTATGATTGATTATCCAAATGATTCTGCAAATTTGTAATCTTGAAAATCTGCTATAAAATGCTACGATTAATTACTTGTTATTGTTCACTGATTTTTCTTTTTTCCAATGCTTTGTTTGCCCAAAAAGACCAACTGAAAGGCTGGCATTTGTTGGATGCTTCGCAAGACTTGTATTACGGGATTAGCTTAAATAAAGCTTATCAATTTTTACAATCAACAAACAAATTACCCAAAAAAACGATTGTTGCAGTATTGGATTCTGGTGTTGATACTACACATGAGGATCTTAAAAAAAATCTTTGGCAGAATCCTAAAGAAATTCCAGGCAATGGTATTGATGATGATAAAAATGGCTATATAGATGATGTATATGGTTGGAATTTTTTGGGAGGAAAAG
>JBILRH010000180.1:0-2925 GCA_044372715.1 Sediminibacterium sp.
TAACAGTAATTATAGCTAATATGAATATATAACTAAGGAAATAGTTTGGAAACTAAAAAATTAGTTTATACTTTTACTTTGCAAATTATTTATCATGAAACCATTGACCAAGGCAGAAGAGCAAATAATGCAGAGTATCTGGAGTTTAGAGCGTGCATTTTTAAAAGATATCATAGAAGCACAACCAGAACCAAGACCACATAATAATACCGTGGCAACCATTGTAAAAATTTTGGTAGACAAAGGTTTTGTTGGGTTGAAGCAAATAGGTAGGGTACATGAATATTTTCCAATCGTATCTAAAGAAGATTATTCTTCGAGTAGTATCAGAACATTGGTAGATGGATATTTTGAAGGTTCGTTTGCTGATGCTGTTTCCTTTATGGTAAAACAAAAAGACATCAGTGTAAAAGAATTGGAACTCCTATTACAGGAAATTAAAAAATTAAAAAAATAAGCCATGTCAACTACACTCTATTATTTTTTGCAGGTAATACTTTGCAGTGGAATTATGGTTGGGTATTACTGGCTTGTATTAAGAAACAATCGATTTCATCAGTATAATCGATTTTATTTATTGGCCATAGCCTTATTTGCCTGGATTGTTCCTTTGATAAAAATTCAGTGGAATAAACCAGTTGAAACAGATCCTCAGCTTTTGCAGTTTTTCTCCGTTATTGCGGATAATAATACAGAGATAGAGTCCAATCTTCATGCTGGTTGGTATCAATTAGGTTGGCAGGGATTATTGATGATGATTTATACTTTGGTAGCAATTGTATTATTGTATGGGTTAATAAAGAGCTTATTCAGCATTTATCAATTATTAAAAACGCATTCTTGTAAGTCTGTAGGAGAAGTATTCCTTATTTTAACTCAGGCCAAGGGAGCTCCATTTTCATTCTTTCGTTATATATTCTGGCATGAATCAATTGATCTAAAAAGTGAAGCTGGTAAACAAATGATGCAACATGAACTTACCCATGTTCAGCAAAAACACAGCATCGATAAAATCATTATTCAATTGGTATTAATAGCAGGATGGTTCAATCCATTTTTTTGGTTGATTAAAAAAGAAATGGAAATGATTCATGAATTTATTGCCGATAAAAAAGCAGTAGCCAACGGAGATAGCGCAACCCTTGCTCAAATGTTATTAGCAGCTGCCTATCCTCAGCAGCAATACTTACTCACTAATCCATTTTTCTTTTCACCTATAAAAAGAAGATTACAAATGATTACTAAAAATACCAACCCAAAATTTAGTTATATGCGCCGATTGATTGTGTTGCCTTTATTGGCCATAGTTGTGGTATTATTCGCTTTTAGAACAAAAGAGTTAAGGAATGCGGAAAATATTTCTGTAGAAACAATTGTAAACCAAATCGGATCAGAAGCTAAATCCATCTTATCTGAAAAAAATACTGTTTCAGCTAAAGACAATTCAGTATTCGTTAGAGATACTACTATTTTAAATGCTGATTCAGTGTATGTTATTCCTAAGGATAAATCAATTCAATTAATCTCAGAAGGGAAGGATGCTTCTAGTTTAATTACTTTAAATGGAACATTCTTGCAGGATAAAATGAATTTCTATTCTAAAGATGGTTCAGTTGCAGTTAGTGGAGATCGGAAGAGGTTGAATTTCAATTCAACTGGAAAAGACACTGGCTTCATAAGGTTTAATGCAATTAACATCGATTCAATTCCACCAATGTATGTGATTGATGGCGTAAAAATGGATAAAAGTTCTCTAAGTCAAATTAATCCTAATTTTATAAAGAGTATAACAGTGCTAAAAAATGCATCTGCAGTAGAATTATATGGCGAAGAAGGGAGGCATGGCGTTATTTTAATTACCACTAAAAATAAAACAGGGATGCCGCCACTGATGGCTTTGCGACTCAATAAAAACAGTAATGATACTTCAAAATTTGTTCAGGGTTATCCACTTAATGCTAGCGATGGTGTAAGCATGCGTGCAAATACTTTTGTTCAAAAAGGGGTTAAAATCAATCCCAATCAAATAGTAGAAATACCATTAAATACAGGGATAGTAGTAGAAGGAAATAAGCTTAATCAAGATGAACTTAGTGAAAAGCCTGTAAAGGTTGTTCAGGGTTTTAAAATCAATCCCAATCCATTGGTAATGATAAATGGAATGCCATTTTATGCAGATTTTAATGAAATTAAATTAAACCCAACAGATATTGAATCGGTGAATGTCTTGAAAAAAGAAGCAGCTATTAAAAAATATGGCGAAGCTGCGGAATACGGCGCTATTGAAATAAAAACTAAGTCAGGAAAATTACCAACAACTCCAGCACCTGCTACAGGTAGCTTTGGACAAGTAAAAGAGAAATTCCCCAAAGTGGAAACTATTTATAAAGGATCTCCCAAGCCAGAAGTAGTTAGAGAAGGCTATTCAGAAGCAGAAGTAGAAAGCTATGATAAAGTATTTACCAAAACAGAAATTCCTGCATCCTTTCCTGGAGGTGGGGAGGCAATGAAAAAATACTTGAAAGAAAATCATAATGGAAACCCTTTTAAAGAAGGAGGCGCCCCTCCAGGAAAATATACGGTATACGTAAATTTTGATGTTGATAAAAACGGGAATATTAAAAATGTAAAAGCAACAAATGATCCAGGATATGGTGCTGCAAAAGCAGTAGAAAAAATATTTTTAAATAGCCCTAAATGGATTCCTGCCAAGCAAAATGGTAAAAATGTAGCTTCAAAACAAGGTCATGGATTTACGTTCATTGTAGATTAAACTTCAAAAAAAGTATCAGGCAAACCACTTAAACCCAAGTGTAATCAATGCATAAATACAAGTAGCAATAAAAATTCCTTTGGCTGTTTTGTCTTTGTGTTCGTTGATATAGAGTGTAAATAGTATAGCATTGGCAATCAGTGCTATACTAA
>JBILRH010000057.1:0-11136 GCA_044372715.1 Sediminibacterium sp.
AGCTGCCTCAGGCTTTATCCTATACAAAATGGATATTTCGGAACGTATGGTAAGGCCCTCTTTCGAAGGAAGATCTGGCTTGACCTCAATATTCATTGTGCGAGTGGGAACTTTCAAAATTTTAGTTGTTAAAAGGTTATACCCTTTTGGACCTTGTTCAACATACTGGGGATCGATTTTTCCAAGACGTCTTTTTACCCCAACTTCACCTTGTCTGATTACGGTGCAAGAGTGTAATAAAATTGTAAATAATAAACCAGTTAAGATATAGTTTTTCATAATTGAAATATTTTCCTAAAATTACAGGGACTCAAACAAAAGATTTGTAACGGAATTATCATAATCATCCGATTAACAAGAATTTAACTAATAGCGATATGAGTGTTCACTTATTAATTAAGTGTGATTTATAAACAAGCTTCGCTTATTGCGGGGCTTTTTCTTTGTCCGTCAGTGAGTTAGGTGTGTTGCATCTTTTTTAGTTTTTTGTATTTTTGAAATACAATTATATTATATGCCAATCAAGAAAAGCTGGCTTGATAAATTGAATGAAAATAAAGAGCCAAAAATTAAAAGAATTGATATTGACTTTGCCGATATTCCATCAGGCAGCAATATGTTTATCGCTACGCCAAAAATCATAGATCAGTATATTCAAGAAATTGGTGTTGGAAAGCGCATAAACATAAAAACATTACGGAAAGACCTTGCTATAGCGCATAATGCTGATTACACTTGTCCTGTAACTACAGGAATTTTTTTGCGAATTGTTGCAGAAGCAAATTATGAAAAGTTGCAACAAGGGAAATGTTTTGATGAAATCACAGCTTTTTGGAGAGTGATTGAACCGAATAGTGCATTAGCTAAGAAACTCACATTTGGACAAGATTTTTTACTACAACAAATTGAAAAAGAGAGTGCATACTGAATTTTTTTTCCAAATTCGTTAATCTGTTTCCCATATTCATAAACAGTCAACAACTTTTTAGAGGCAATTTGCTGCGGATTTAATTATTAGGCTTAGAATATCAGATAATGAAGAAGATTGTATTTGGATTGTTATTGATTAACTGTTTTAAGATTGCTTCAGCTCAGGATAGTACTAGAAATAAGGATACTGGCTTTCTAACTCCCAAATATTTACCAGAAATAACCTTGGTAGGTAGAAATTCAGGATCAGATATTCATTTTCTGCCTGAAATTGTAGGGACCAATATTAATGCAGGGAAAAAGAACTCACTGATTGTAATGGATAATGTGCAAGGCAATGTGGTAACTAACACCATGCGTCAGGTAATGGCCAAAGTGCCAGGGATACATATTTGGGAATCTGATCCTAGTGGTATTCAAATTGGTATAGCTGCTCGAGGTCTTAGCCCAAATAGAAGCTGGGAATTCAATGTTCGTCAGAATGGATACGATATTAGCAGTGATCCATTTGGATATCCTGAAGCCTATTATACACCTCAATTAAATTCTGTACAAAGATTGGAAGTGGTTAGAGGTGCCGGAAGTTTACAGTATGGTCCTCAATTTGGAGGCCTGGTAAATTTTATATTGAAAGATGGTAGTGATATTAAGAAACCATTTCAATATGAATCACAGCAAACAGCAGGTAGTTTCGGGCTATTTAATTCATACAACGCCATTGGTGGCCAAAATGAAAAAGCCCATTATTACGCTTTTTGGGATCATAGAAAAGGAAACGGATTTCGTGAGAACAGTGGCTTCAAAGTGAACACGGCTTTTGCTAATTATTCTTGGAAGCTTACTAAAAAACTAAAAATTGGATTTGAATTTACGCATTTTGATTACCTGAGTCAACAGCCAGGTGGATTAACAGATACACAATTTAATCAAGATGCTTATAAGAGCTTACGCAGCAGAAACTGGTTTGAAGTAAAATGGAATATGGCTGCGTTGAATCTTGATTATGTTATCAACGATAACAGCAGACTGAATATAAAAGCAGTTGGAATGACTGGCGATAGAAATAGTATTGGATTTATGCAAGCACCCAATGTGGCAGATACCATCAATGCAACAACACTACAATACAATAACAGAAGAGTAGACATTGATCAATATCGCAATATAGGTGCAGAAGCGCGCTATATTATTGACTATAATTTAGGAAAAACAAAACAAACATTGTCTGCAGGCATTCGTTATTTCCGTGGCAAAACCTATCGTTTTCAAAACGGAAGAGGAGATACTGGGTTTGGATATAATCTTACTACTTTGGCGCCCTATCCAACTGATCTAGATTTCCTTACCGAGAACACTGCTTTTTTTGCTGAAAATATTTTCAGGATTGGTAAAAATTTCATCTTAATACCTGGGTTCCGCATGGAGCATATTCGAAACACTGCTAATGGTAGAGTAAATCTTAGCGGCAATAATGAAGTGAAAGTTGGTAATGAAAACAGGAAACGTCAATTTATTCTTCCAGGTGTTGGAGCTGAATACCATATTGGCATGACGGAAATCTATGCCAATTATTCACAATCCTATCGCCCTGCTTTATTCAGTGATCTTACTGCTAACCCAACTACGGATATTATTGATCAAAACCTTGAAGATGCAAAAGGATATAATATAGATTTAGGGTATCGTGGACGCATTAAAGATTATTTATTCTTTGATATGAGCGGATATATACTCCAATACAATAATCGTATAGGATTAATTGCACAGCAAAGAGCAGATGGAAGTTTCTATAATTTAAGAACCAATGTTGGGGATAGCAAAAGTATGGGTGTTGAAGCACTAGTTGAATTTAGCCCAACTAAGGCATGGATAAAAAATAATCAATTTGGTCATTTAACTTTCTTCACATCAATTGCTTTTATACAAGCATATTATGAAGATTTTAAAATTATCAGCAGACAAGGAAATAATCTGGTGGAAACAAATCTGAAAAATAAGCGTGTAGAGAATGCTCCTGAAAATATCATCAGGGCTGGTATGACCTACACAAAAAAAGCATTAACCATTACTGCTCAATACAGTTATGTTTCTAAAGCCTTTAGTGATGCTAATAATACAGTAACGCCTACTGCTAATGGCGTAAACGGATTAATTCCATCCTATAATTTAGTAGATCTAAGTGGTACATATAAATTCAATGAAAAGTTCTTCTTAAAATCGGGAATAAATAATCTTTTTGGAGAAAAATATTTCACCAGACGTGCGGGCGGTTATCCTGGTCCTGGGTTAATGGTTGCAGAACCGAGGAACTTCTTTGTAACGGTGGGTGTAAAATTGTAAACAATAATTTATGAAAGGAATATTTGTATTTATTTTTTCTGCTGCTTTGTGTTTTAAAAGTTTTAGTCAAGATTCAACTAAGCATAAATTAGTGTTGGATAAACACAAACCAGTACTAACAATAGAAACAGCTTGTGGAACTTGTATGTTTAAAATGAAAGGCAGTGGATGTGTGCTTGCGGTAAAATATAAAGGAAAATCCTATTTCGTAACAGGAACAGATATCGATGATCATGGCGATGCGCATGATAAAGATGGATTTTGCAATGCTATTAGAAAGGCAAATATTCAAGGATCTGTTGTTAGAGATAAGTTTGTTATAACTTATTTTGCATTGATTAAGCCAATTGAAAAATTGGATTATCCTAATAGATAAAATCCGTGTTGGCATTCGTTCTATTTTAAATCTATGGTATTATTGATATAGTATACAAATACTAATTTCTAGCAATTGATTTTCGTGTTGAACTTTATGTGTATGCATTTGCTTAATACTTGGTTGTAGCATTTTTACAAAAGGCGCTGCCATTATTCTTTGAGGTGTTGCAATTATAAGCGTTGATCCTTGGTTTAATAAATATTGAATCAGCTGATTCAACGCCTCAAACTGAGCGGGATCATAATTAACATCGCTCAATAAAATTGTTTCTGCATTTATACTCATTGGAAAATGACTCCAATCCATACAGATTGCAGAAGCATTGTTGATTTTCAGATAGTTGATGTTTTTTTGTATTAATTCTACTGCATCAGTTGAATAATCACTTATGATGACGGATTCGGCTTGATTAGCAATTGCAAAAGAAGGCAAACCAATTCCAGCACCTATTTCCAAAACTTTTTTATTGTTAATCCATTGGGGTTCTTTTTGTAAAAAACCAACCATGGCTTTTGCGGCGGGCCAAATTTTTGCCCAGAATGGAAATGGAGTGGCTTTTTGCTCACTCAACATGTTGGCATAAATCAACTGCACTTGATTGTCATCAGGAATATAAATGGATAGATTATTGTTTACTTGTACCAATGCGTTCGGATAGATCATTTAACTCTAATATGATATACAACTATTAATTTAATCAAAAGTGTAGTAGAAAAGTTAATAAATTGTTGGTTTCAAATAATGCTTAGTAAGGAATTAAAAAAAGAAAATATCTTTATGCAATAATAAGGTTTATGCAAAACAAATTATGCAGTATAATAGCTTTTTTATCTATTGTTTTAATTCCATCTTTTCTGGATGCACAAGTTGCAACTACTAATTGGTCTGCTGAAGAACAAAGAGAATTATTTGGTTATTGTCAAAAAATAAGTTTGATACAGCAGTACAATGTATCAGCGGAAACAGCTGATAAAATTGGGAATATTCAATGTTGGGCATCTATTCAGAAACTAAAAATAGAAGCCAATACCAATGATACATTTGCAACTGCTAGTGAAATTGATGCGGCCGCATTGAAAAAGCTAAGCGCTTTATCATTATCATCTGGTTTATTGAAAGAACTGGCCACAGAGTTAAAAATGGGGCAGTATTCAAAAGGATGCCCATTAACTACATTGATTGTTAACCGAGCATATGATACTTTAACCAAGGAGCAATTTGTACTTGCATACAAGAAAAAATACAGAAAACCAATAATGGATCAATTGGTGGTGAACGGCCGGCAAGCAGATATGCTGATAGAAGCTGAAGCATGGAAGCAAAAAGAATCATTAATTATTGCTGCTATACCCGAAACCGATTTCAATAGAATTAGAAAAACGGTGGCCATGAATAATGAGTTAGAGAGAAAATACAAACAAATCGACTTATCGGATGAACAAAAAAACAATGCAATTCTATTTTTTAGTAAAAACTTGCTTTAAGTAGATAATAAAAGTTATTTATTGCCAGAAAAAAATTGGATTTCATTTTCCGAAAAATTTGAAATTCAGTATAATGGTTGCTTATATCAGAAAGCTAATGGATTAAATAACTTATTTTGCAAAGAAAAAAGTATGAGTACCACCAATCAAAAAATGAGAATTTACCATCGCTATTTGGGGTTTTTTTTAGCAGGTATAATGGCCATCTATTCATTAAGCGGAATTGTACTGATTTTTAGAGATACCAATACTTTTAAAATAAACAAGGAATATCAAAAAACTTTAGCTCCGAACTTAAGCACAGAACAATTAGGCAAAGAGATAAAAATAAAAGAATTAAAAGCCGAAACAGAAACAGAACAAATAATTAGTTTTAAGCAGGGAACTTATGATAAAGTAAGTGGTGAGGCAAAATATACAATACAAGAATTACCAACCGTACTCAAGAAATTAACAGATTTACACAAGGCAGAAACAAAAGACCCGCTCTATTATTTAAACATCTTTTTTGGAGTTTCATTGCTATTTTTTGTAGTCTCCTCTTTTTGGATGTTTATGCCAAGTACTACCATATTTAAAAAGGGATTGTATTTTACTTTAGCAGGCATCGTATTAGCCTTGGTTATGTTATTTGTTTAAACGCTGATCTAGCCCGATTTTTAATTTATCAATTCATTAAAATATTTGAATGTCTCAAAGAATTTGTGTTATTGGTGCCGGCCCTTCTGGTATTACAGCTGCAAAAAATTTATTAGATGAAGGGCTAGATGTTATTGTGTATGATTTAGGAACCGAAGTGGGGGGCAATTGGGTGTTCAATGAAAAGGCAGGACATAGTTCTGTATTTGAAACCACACATATTATTTCTTCTAAAACCTTAAGTGAGTATGCCGATTTTCCAATGCCCTCAGCATATCCCGACTATCCTTCTCACAAACATTTAGCAACTTATTTTCAAGATTATGCTGCTCATTTTAATTTGTATCCGCATATTCATTTCAATACACTAGTAAAGCAATGCGAATTAAATAATCAACATCAATGGAAAGTAACCATTGAAAAAAATGGCGTGGAGGAGCAGCATTTTTTTGATGCTTTGGTAGTAAGTAATGGGCATCATTGGTTACCAAGAATGCCAAAATACAAAGGCAGTTTTAGTGGAGAGTTCATTCATTCTCATGATGTAAAAAGGTTTTCGAAATTTACCAATAAACGGGTATTGGTGATTGGTGGCGGTAATTCTGCTTGCGATGTTGCCGTAGAGAGTAGTAGAGTGGCTCAATCGGTTGATTTGAGTTGGAGAAGGGGTTATTGGATAGTACCTAAATTTATGATGGGTAAGCCTGCAGATGTTTTCAGCACCAAATTACATTGGTTGCCTAGAAAGATTTGGCAATCAATTTCTGCTTTAAGTTTATACTTAAGGAATGGAAAAAATACTGCATACGGGCTTCCGGAACCCGATGGTCCTTTGGGTTCACATCACCCAACCATCAATGAAGACTTATTTTTTACCATCAGACATGGGAAAATAAAACCAAGAACAGATATTGCCGAATTAAATGGCAATGAGGTAATTTTTTCCGATGGATCAAAAGGTGAATATGATATCATCGTAGCTTGTACGGGTTATATAATCAGTCATCCTTTTTTTAAAAAATCATTCATTGATTATTCTGAAGGCGAGGTACCACTTTGGTTAAAAATGATGCATCCTGAAATCGGGAATCTTTATTTTATAGGTTTATTTCAACCATTGGGTTGTATATGGCCAGGATCAGAATTACAAAGTAAAATTATGGCGAGAGAATTAGTTGGTAAATGGAAACGACCATCTAATATCAAAGAGTTGATTAAAGAAGAATTATCAAATCCTGATTTTAAACAAATCAACACTCCAAGACATACCATTACCGTTGACTTTCATCGATTCAAAAAAAGATTGCTTAAACAATTATCTAGATAATTGTTTATTTATTATTTGAAGCAATAGGAACCAACTTAATCATTCCAATTTTATTAAACAGTCTAATAAAAGGATAAACAGGATCGAACTCATACCATTTTGCTGCAAAATTTGGACGAGCACCAGCATGATGATGATTGTTTTGGAACAATTCACCCAACATCAAAAAATCGAAAATCAACGTGTTTTTAGATTGGTCTTTTTCTTCCGGAAAATTTCTATAACCGTATTTATGACCTGCCCAGTTTACTACTGCTCCTTGAACTGGTCCGATTAAAAAATGGATGGGCAATAATAAATACATCCACCACTGTGTTGCGAAAAAAGCATAGAAAACAATATAGCCTCCAGCAAAAGACAATCGGGTAATCATACTATCTGCTATCTTATCAATTTTAGGATATACCGGAAAGTTCTTATCAAATTTCTTTTCAATTTCAACTGTTCCATTTAATACACCATTATAAACTTTTCTTGTATGCATCATCATGGTAAACACTTCTTTAAAGAAATGTGGTGTATGTGGATCTTTTTCTGTATCGCTGTAAGCATGATGCATTCGATGAAGAATGGCATATGCTCTGGCGTTTAAATAAGAAGTTCCTTGTGTTATCCAAGTATACATATACCAAAATTTTTCCCAGAACTTGCTCATGGTAAACATTTTGTGTGCTGAATATCGATGCAAATAAAATGTTTGACCAAACAGAGAAAGATACCAATGTGATAATAAGAAAATTACAATAATCATTTAACGGTGTATTAATAAATAATAAATCAAAGATTACCCTTAATATTCAGGAAAAAAAACTTTGTTAATAGTATAGAGTAAATAATCTGTTAAGATTGTACAATTGTGCTAAACATCCTTTTCGTCATACGAAATTTCTAATTTGGTAATCTTGGCTATAACTTTTCTGTATGCAACGCCTGATTTATCAAGCATTAATTTGGATGCTTTTGAAGCATCTGTTCCTTCATATTTATCAGATAAATAAACTACTTCGGAAATACCAGCTTGAATGATGGCTTTGGTGCATTCATTACATGGAAACAAAGCAGTGTAAATGGTGCAGCCTTTTAAATTGATGCCGATATTGTTTAAAATAGCATTTAGCTCTGCATGACATACATAAGGATACTTGGTTGCCAAAAAATCACCTGATTTACTCCAAGGAAATTCATCGTCACTGCAACCGATGGGCAAACCATTATACCCGGTTCCCACAACTTTCATTTGATCATTTACTATGCAGGCCCCCACTTGTGTATTGGGATCTTTTGAACGTCGGCCGCTCAATAAAGCAATTCCCATAAAATACTCGTCCCACGAAATATAATCTTGACGTTTTTGCAAAAATTTCGTTTTAGAGCCCTAAAATAGTACTAATTAGAACCAAAACATATCAACTCTTGGGTTTTCGTGAGAATGAGCCTTCTACAATATTTGTTAAAAATTAGCCATAATGTCTTGTGTTATATAGCCAAAACCTTAAAAAAAGATTAAAAACATATCTTCGCACCTTAAAAAAAGATTAAAATGAAGAGCAGTTTTTGGATCATTAACGCGTTGCTGGTGTTGGCTATATCCTCTATTGGATGTTCCAACATCAAAAATGAACAACAAAAGGATAGCTATCCAAATATTCCGGTTGTAACTGTTGTTCAAAAAGATACTACCCTTGAAACTGATTATGTTTCAGACATTCAAGCAATTAAAAATGTTGAGATTCGGGCAAGGGTTCAAGGCTTTCTCGAAAAAATATTGGTTGATGAGGGACAAGAAGTAAGAAAAGGTCAAGTACTTTTTCAAATTAATGATCAAGAACTAAAAACAGAGCTTGCAAGATCTAAAGCCAATGTTTCTAATGCTATGGCAGAAACAAAAGCCGCAGAGTTAGAAGTTAACAGAACCGAAGTGCTGGTGAATAAAAACATCGTGTCTAAAACAGAATATGAACTCGCCTCGGCTAAACTAAAAGCAACAAAAGCCAAATTAGACGAAGCATATTCCATTCAAAACAATGCAGAAACAAAACTTTCATACACTATCATTAAAGCCCCATTTGATGGAATTATAGATAGAATTCCATTGAAAATTGGAAGTTTAATTGATCCAGGTGCATTATTAACAACCATATCGGATATCAATCAGGTGTACGCCTATTTTCATGTTTCTGAGAATGAATACTTACAGTACAAAAAATCGGTAAATAAGATAACACATCAAAGTAATCCATTGCAGTTGATTTTATCCGATGCTACTGAGTACCCGTATTTAGGAAAAATTGAAACCATTGATGGAGAGTTTAACGACAATACAGGTGCAATTGCATTCAGGGCTAAATTTCCTAATCCCAATAAATTGCTAAAGCATGGAGCTTCTGGTAAAGTAAGAATTACTACAAATATTGAAAAAGCTGTTTTAATTCCTCAAAAAGCTGGTTTCGAAATCCAAGATAAAAACTATGTTTTTGTTGTTGATAAAGACAATAAAATCATGATGCGTCCTTTTTTTACAACAAGGCGAGTTGCCCAATTTTACATTGTAGATAAGGGTCTTAAGCCAGGTGATAAAATAGTATACGAGGGTATACAAAATATAAAACAAGGAGATAAGATTAATCCACAATTAAAAAATGTTGACAGCTTAATGCGCTTAGAAGAATAATGCTCAACACCTGATTTATTTAGTACTATAATTTACTCCTATATGTTTGAAGTTTTTATTAGAAGGCCAATATTATCTTTAGTTATATCCATCATTATCACATTACTTGGAGTATTGGCTCTTTTTTCTTTGCCAGTTACCCAATTTCCGGATATTGTTCCTCCATCTGTTACTGTTACTGCAAAGTATACAGGAGCCAATGCAGAAGTTTGTGCCAAAGCAGTTGCTACACCATTGGAAAGAGCCATCAATGGAGTTCCCGGAATGACTTATATGTCATCTGTTTCAAGTAATAATGGAATTACGTTAATCACTATTGCATTTAAAGTAGGCATTGACCCCGATGTAGCTGCAGTAAACGTTCAAAACCGCGTTACCACTGTATTAGATGAGTTACCCGAAGAAGTAATTAAAGCAGGTGTTACTACTGAAAAAGATGTAAACAGTATGTTGCTGTACCTGAATGTAACAAGTAAAGACTCTGCAGCAGACGAACAATTTATTTACAATTTTACCGACATCAATATTTTACAAGAACTAAAAAGAATTGATGGAGTTGGCTTTGCAGAGATAATGGGGCAAAAAGAATACTCAATGAGGGTATGGCTTAAACCAGATAGAATGCTGGCCTATAATGTATCTGCTCAAGATGTAATTAATGCGTTACGAAATCAAAACGTGGAAGCAGCTCCAGGAAAAACAGGAGAGAGTTCTGGTAAGTCTATTCAAAGTCTTCAATATATTTTACGCTATACTGGAAAATTTGACAAGCCAATTCAATATCAAAATATAGTTATTAGATCAGAAATTAACGGCTCCATTTTATACCTAAAAGATATTGCTGATATTGAACTTGGTGCGAATACTTATAGCATGATTTCTAAAACTGATGGAAGGCCTTCTGCTTCTATCATGTTAAAACAAAGACCAGGTTCCAATGCCAAAGAAGTAATTGAAAAGGTAAAAAATAGAATGGCTGAGTTAAAGGAAACTAGTTTTCCTCCAGGCATGGAATACAATTTTGCTTATGATGTTTCAAGATTTCTAAATGCATCTATAAAAGAAGTTATCAAAACATTGATTGAGGCATTTATTCTGGTGTTTATTATTGTATTTATCTTTTTGCAGGATTTTAGGTCTACACTAATTCCCGCATTGGCTGTACCTGTAGCCCTGGTTGGTACACTTGCATTTATGCTAGTAATGGGCTTCTCTATTAATTTATTGACGCTTTTTGCACTTGTATTGGCAATTGGAATTGTTGTAGACAATGCAATTGTAGTAGTTGAAGCAGTGCATGTTAAAATGACCGAACAACATATGTCTGCTATGGATGCCACTATAGCTGCAATGAAAGAAATTAGTA
>JBILRH010000181.1:0-2899 GCA_044372715.1 Sediminibacterium sp.
ATAGGGCATTTGTTTTAGTTTCGTACTTGCTAAACTGTATTTGCTAACGATGTCTATTATTGACTTAAAACTTCCTAATTCAATTCTTAAAGCTTTGCGCTTGCCTCAGAATAATCTGAGAAGAGAACAATTGAAAGTATTGAAGAAATTATTGAAAAAAGCAAGGTTTACGGCTTTTGGGCAACAATATCGTTTTGATGATATTTTGGTAAGCAAACATCCAGGCAAAAAATTTCAAGAGCTGGTTCCTTCTTTTAATTACAATACTATATATGAACAATGGTGGCACAAAACCATCGAAGGTCATTCTGATATTTGTTGGCCGGGAAAAATCAAGTACTATGCTTTAAGTAGCGGTACCAGTGAGGCGGCTAGTAAATACATTCCAATTACCAATGATATGCTTAAGGGCAATAAGATTGTAATGATTAAGCAACTCTTGAGTTTGCGATCTTATGAAAATTTCCCTTTTACCTCATTGAGTAGAGGTTGGCTTACATTAGGAGGTAGCACCGAATTACAAAAAGGAGCTGGTTATTATGCGGGAGACCTAAGCGGTATTACGGTGAAGAAAGCGCCATTTTGGTTTCAGCCATTTTATAAGCCGGGTAAAAAAACAGCCAAACAAAAAGATTGGAATAAAAAAATCAAAGAGATTGTAGACAATGCCCCTCAATGGGATATCGGTTGTTTGGTAGGTGTACCAGCATGGATACAATTGTGTTTAGAGCAAGTGATTGAGCGATATCAACTCAATGATATTCATGAACTATGGCCCAACCTGGCTTTTTTTGTGCATGGGGGTGTAAGTTTTGAGCCCTATAAAAAAGGGTTTGAAAAATTATTGGGTAAACCCATTACGTATATAGAAACCTATTTAGCCAGCGAAGGATTTATAGCATATCAAGATCGTCAGTATGCGCAAGGCATGCGATTGGTAACCAATGAACATATTTTTTTAGAGTTTGTGCCTTTTGATGAAACTAATTTTACTTCGGATGGAGAAATGGTGGAAAAGCCAGAAGCCTTGATGTTGCATGAAGTAGAAGAAGGAAAAGATTATGCATTGTTGATTAGCACCGTTGCAGGTACTTGGCGTTATTTAATTGGAGACACTATTCGATTTATAGATAAAGAGCGATCAGAAATTATCATTACTGGAAGAACCAAGCATTTCCTAAGTTTAGTAGGAGAGCATTTAAGTGTAGATAATATGAACAAAGCCATTCAAATGGCAGGAGCTCATTTCAATATTTGTATTCCTGAATTTACAGTAGCAGGAATTCCTATTGGTAATTTTTTTGGTCATCAATGGTATGTTGCATGTGATGATGCTGTAGATGCCGAGGCATTAGCAAAATACATAGACGAATGTTTGAATGAATTGAACGATGATTATGCGGTAGAAAGAAGGAGCGCCTTAAAAGAAGTTCGATTAGAGGTATTGAGTGAAAAACATTTTATGGATTTTATGCGCTCCAAAGGAAAAGTGGGCGGACAACATAAATTTCCCCGGGTATTAAAAGGATCTATGTTGGCCGATTGGCAACATTTTTTAGCCAACCCAGTTAAGAAACAAGCCGAGCGATCTCGCGTATAAAAAAAATTGATTGATAACAACAGCAATAATAAAAGGATTGGTATTGGGTTTGCTGCTCAGTATTTCTGTAGGACCAATCATTTTTGCCATCATCAAACAGAGCGTTAATAACGGACATAAAGCGGGCTATACTTTTGTTGCAGGTGTTTCTGCCAGTGATATTAGCTTGGTGTTGGTTTGTAATTTTTTTACTACCCTATTTGCTTCGGCAATAAATCATAGCACAGAGATTGCGGTAATAGGAAGTATTTTTTTAGTTGCCGTAGGAATTTATACGCTCTTTTTTAAAAAAGTAGTAACCGACGAAGACAATAACTTGGTGCAAAAGAAATTTAGAAAAAGAGATTTAGCAGGAATCTTTTTGTCGGGTTATTTCATGAACATTTTAAACCCTGGTGTTTTTTTATTTTGGTTTGCATGGACAGCTGCCATTATTGGCGATGCTGCCAGTACACCTAATCCAGTAAATTATAAGTTCACTGTTTTTATTACTTGCTTGGTATTTGTATTGCTCAGCGATATTGCCAAAGTAGCGGTTGCAGGAAAACTCCGTTCCAAATTAACACCAAGAAATTTGCACTATATCAATATTGTTTCCGGAATTATTTTAATTGGCTTTGGAGTTGTTCTGGCCTGGGGTGTGCTCAATTATGGTGATGCAATAAAGCCGCATTAGATTTCTCTTTTTATTGTACCTTCCATTCATGGCAGGCAGCAATAAAAACATTTTTCAAAGGGCATTAAGATTCATTGGTAGGTTATTCTTGATTTTATTTATCAGCTCTACGGTGTATCTATTCATTTGTAAATGGTTAATGCCGCCTATTACCATTACTCAAATCAGCAATGCATTTGGCTATGGTTTAAAAAGAGATTATGTGAGTTGGAATGAAATTGCTTATAACGCTAAATTAGCTGCCATTGCCAGCGAAGATCAATCTTATCCCGATCATAGCGGATTCGATTGGGATGCTATTGAGAAAAGTCTGAAGCCAAAAAAGAAAAATAAAAAATCAAAAATTCCATTGGGTGGCGGTGCCAGCACCATAACCCAACAAACGGCAAAAAATGTATTTCTTTGGCAGGGAGGATACATTACCAAGTACATTCGTAAAGTACCAGAGCTTTATTTTACAGTAATGATCGAGTTGATATGGGGTAAGAAAAGAATTTTAGAAGTGTATCTCAACACCATTGAAATGGGGCCTGGAATATTTGGCATTGAAGCAGCAGCCCAAAAATATTTTCATAAATCAGCCAAAAAACTAAGTCGTGCCGAAGCGGCAATGATTATTGCCT
>JBILRH010000058.1:0-11110 GCA_044372715.1 Sediminibacterium sp.
TGGTTAATATAAAATCAACTGCTAGAAAAAATTCATTAGAAAATTATATCCATGGTATAGAATTGATGTCATTGAGAGATGGATGGAATAAAAATGCATTATTTGTTTCTATGCATGGTGGTAAAAACTTTGCCAATCATGGCCATTTAGATGCAGGAAGTTTTGATATTCAAGCGATGGGAGAAGTTTGGGCTTATGGAAATCTGGGTAGCGATAATTATACGTACCCCGGATATTTCTCTAAAACTACTTTACCCACCTACACAGGTATCGATTCGCCACAAACAGTTGCTGGCAGATGGCATTTCTATAGATTGAGAGCAGAAGGTAAAAATTGTTTGGTGTTTAATCCATCTTCTAGACCTGATCAAAATGAAATGGGGGTAGCAACTTTAATAAATCAGCAAATAGGTGTAAATGAAAGTTCATATACACTAGATCTTTCGCAATGTTATTATCGAGATGTTTCTACTTATTCAAGATCAATAAAACTGGTTAAATCGAATTCTTTAATTACGATTAAGGATGTAATTAATTCAGAAAAATCCAATACTATTTGGTGGGGGATGCATACAAAAGCAACTATTTCTATTCAAGCGGGAGGACAAAGGGCAATACTTGAAATGAATAATAAGAAAATGATCGCTACTATTAAAAGCCCTATTTATGCAAAATTTCAGATTTTGAATGCTAGTTATTTGCCAGGAGAATCTTTCCCACTAACAAAAAACACTGAAAATAAAGGATTTAAGAGGCTAAGTATATTAATTCAAGGAATTAAAGATGGGATCATAGAAGTAGAATTTGAACCAATAAAACAATAATATTCAATACATGAATTATGCTCATTATATCGGTACTTTTTTCAGTATAAGAAACAAGTTATTGCATCAGATTTTAGTATTTATTATTTTATTCATTTTTTTATTTAATCAATCTGTAAACGCACAACTAAAAACTGCAGGTATTTTTGGTGACAATGCCATATTTCAACAGGGTATTCCAATTAACATTTGGGGTAATGCTGCGCCTTTGGCAAAGGTGAATATTTCTTTTGCAGGAAATTTATTCGAAATGGTTAGTGATAAAAATGGGAAATGGATGACCTCATTACCTGCTATGAATGCTGATGGGAAGAATTATGAACTTATTATTTCTTCAGGAATGGAGAAAATTAAATATAATAATATTATGTTGGGAGAAGTTTGGTTGGCTTCTGGTCAATCTAACATGGAGCATAGAGTTGGTTCAGATTTATTGAATAAGGCGGAAGAAATAAAGAATGCCAATTTTTCTGCTATAAGATTTAGAATAATTGATAATGTAACTTCAGTAATTCCATTAAATGATATAGTTCAACGCGATTGGAAAATATGTACACCAGCTAATGTGCCTAGTTTTTCCTCTGTGGCCTATTTTTTTGCTAGAGCATTGCATTTGGATCAACATATACCTGTAGGTGTAATAGTTTCTGCTAGAGGTGCTACATCTATTGAATCTTGGATGAGTAAGGAGAGATTGAATACGCATCCTGATTTTACAAAATATTTAAATCAGCGAGACGAAGATTCATCTCATTGGAATGAATTTGTAAGAAAATCGATCAAATCGGAAGTAGATAGAGATTATGTTGCTAAAACATCTTTTCTTGGGTTAAAGGCTGGAGTTACAAGTATAATATTTAACGACACAGGATTTACAAAAACATCATTCCCTTTAACCAGTACAAAAATGGGTTATGGGTCTTATTGGGGCTTAATATGGATTAGAAAGACTTTTGATCTATCGGAGGAAGAAGTAAAGAAAACTTTGAATATATTTCTTCCTATTAAAGATCAAAACGATCATATCTATTTGAATGAAAAAGAGATAGCGCAAGGAGTTGCTAAAATGAAAGATAAGAGTATTTTAATTCCAAAAGGGTTGTTGAAAGTAGGTAAAAATGTTTTAACCATTCGAATGTATGTTAATTGGGGTATAGCAGATATAGGAGACAGAACAACTAATTGTTATATTCAATTTAGTGATGGGTCAAAAAAAATATTAGATGGTGATTGGTTGAGTAATAATAAAATAGAGCCTACTGTAGCCGGATGGCAGGATTATTATAATAAACCTACTGTAAATTTTAATGGAATGATACATCCATTGATCCCATATGGTATTAAAGGATTTCTTTGGTACCAAGGAGAAAACAATGCGGCTAAAGCAAAGCAATATGCAGACCTTCAGCCAATGTTAATTGATGATTGGCGAGTTAGATGGAAGCAAGGATATAGTCCATTCTTGTATGTACAGTTGGCTAATTATAAAGCACGTTCTGCTACTCCGTTATCAAAAGATGATTGGGCTGAATTCAGGGATGCTCAACGTAGTACATTATCTCGATCAATAAATACATCCATGGCTTGTATCATCGATATTGGGGATGAGTATAATATTCATCCTATTAATAAACAGGACGTTGGTTATCGACTTTATCAGGCAGCTAAAGAAAATGTATATCATCAAAATGTGGTTGGTTCTGGCCCTTTATTTAAAGCTTCAATTTTACAAGGAGATCAAGTCAGGATTTCATTTACTTATGCTGAGAATGGACTAATGGATAAAGGGAATTCCCTTAATAATAGTTTTGCTTTATCAGATAGTACTGGCAAATGGTTTTGGGCAGATGCAAAAATTGACGGGAAAACTATTCTATTAAGTTCTAAAGATGTAAGTAGGCCTACGCAAGTGCAATATGCTTGGCAATCAAACCCAATAGCAACTGTGTATAATGCCGAAGGCCTTCCAATGGTTCCATTTAATGAACCGGTTGTTCATACATATTCCATTATAAACAGTCCCATAAAAAATTAAATCCTCTTTATCCAGAACTACTAATATTTCAAGGATGAAGAAAAGTTGAAAATTTCTATCTTGCCCCAAAATTGATGCGTTTATAAATTCTGATTGATAAATACCTCCTTTAAATGAGTACAAGCTTATTTTTGTTTCATACTTTATTGTAATATCCCTGACTTTCGCTTTTAGTAAGGCTGCTTGCTAATTAAAGAGGTAAATACGCTTTTGACTCAAGCGTAAAAAATTAGATAACTTTACAATAGTGCAGATAATTGAAAATACTTTACTTTGAGTACTTCTTTAAGTTCGGCAAAAACAATAATGAAGATTAGGCCCCTTTCATTATTTTTTTAATGTTTAAAAATGAAAAAAATATCGATTAAGGATATTGCAAAAATGGCAGGTGTAGCTCCATCTACCGTTTCATCTGTACTAAATAATAAGAATAAAGAAGCGAGAATTAGTGATGCTTTGGCTGATAAAATAAAACTTATCAGCAAAAAGGTTGGATATCGGCCTAATTCTACTGCTGTTAGCCTTCGTACAGGAAAAACAAACATTATAGGGCTGATTGTCGAAGATATTTCCAACCCTTTTTTTGCTTTACTCGCCAAAGCTCTGGAAGATGAAATAAAGAAACATGATTACAGAATTCTATATTGCAGCACCGAAAATGATGATATCAACGCTGCAGATCTGGTGCAAATGCTTTTTCACCGGCAAGTGGATGGTTTTCTGATTGCACCAACAGCAGGCATGAAAAAGTCATTAATAGAATTAACAGAAACCAATAAGCCTCTTGTATTGATTGACCGTTATTATCCTGAACTAAAAATTCCTTCAGTATTAGTAGATAATAAGCTGGGTATAACCATGTGTATGGATTTGTTTTGGGCAAAAGGGTACACTAAAACTGGGTTTATTACAACTAATGTTGAACAGGTTAATATGCTTGAAAGGGAGGAGGCTTATAGAGATAGTCTTAAAAAAAACAAAGTCGCCGTCTCAGAAAAATTCATCCTAAAAATACCAATTAACTTGCCCTACGCAGAAAAGGTCAAGAAAATTAATTTATTTATTAAAAAAAATCCTGTCTTAGATTCCCTCATTTTTTCAACCAATTATTTAGGCATAGCTGGATTGGAAGCTATAAAATTATGCAGGTTGCAAATACCACAAGACATCGCAATTATATCATTTGATGATCTAGACCTATTTCGCTTATATACGCCAGGCA
Organism: Sediminibacterium sp.; assembly: GCA_044372715.1. Taxonomy (GTDB): domain Bacteria; phylum Bacteroidota; class Bacteroidia; order Chitinophagales; family Chitinophagaceae; genus Sediminibacterium. Next base: position 4,082 of record JBILRH010000058.1, read on the forward strand.
TAACTACAATTTCTCAACCAATTGATGAAATTGCAAAGCAAGCTATAATATTGTTATTTAACCAGATAAATAAAAACCCTCAACAAGTCTCCCAACGAAAACCATATACCTTCCCACCACATTTAATAACCCGAAAATCTGTATAAAAATAAATTTTGCATTACAAAACATATTTTTTAGTTTGCAAATAATTGCAAAAACGATTTTGCAAAATAATATTCACCAATAAATTTGCCAAAATGAGAAAAAAAATCTCTTTTCCAATCTCGGTAATGTTTTTTTCGTTATTCATGAGTTTTTTACTCAGTATTTCTTTTAAATCTTTCTCACAACAAGCAACACCACGGACGATCTCCGGCAAAATAACTAATTCTGAAAATCAGCCTTTGAGTGGAGTTGCCATTATGGTAAAAGGAGGACAGGAGAAAACTATAAGCAATGCGGAAGGAGTTTACCGCATCGTTATAAAAGAATCTGGCGTGATTTTGCAATTTTCCTCTATGGGATATGAGCTCCAAGAAAAGACCGTAGGAACCGGGTCGGTTCTTGATATTGTTCTGTCCACTGCGGTTAAGGGGCTGGATGATGTTGTAGTGGTCGGTTATGGTACAAGTCGAAAGCGAGATCTTACTGGTTCAACATCCTCCCTTAATGGTAAAGAATTGAAAGATCTACCTGTAGCAGGGTTTGATCAGGCAATGACAGGGAAGATGGCTGGAATAAGGGTATCGAATTCAAATCCAGCTCCTGGTGCAGGTCAAAGTGTAATCATCAGAGGTATTGGATCTATTAGTGCCAGCCCGGCACCGTTGTATATTATTGACGGAATGCCACTTCCCGAATCCTACAACAAAAATGAGAATCCCCTTAATGCAATTAACCCAATAGATATTGAATCAATTGAAGTGCTTAAAGATGCTTCCGCCACTGCTATCTATGGAGCCCGTGCCTCCAATGGTGTTATTTTAATTACAACTAAACGAGGTAAATCTGGCAAACCTGTTTTTGCATTTTCATCTAATTTAGGAAGACAGACTTATACGAATAAAATTGAAATGCTTGACGCAACGGAGTATAAGCAATACATTGCTGACTCACGGTCACAATCCTATGTACTGCATGACCCTTTTCTTTGGGATGATGCACGGAGGTCGTTTACCTGGAATACTCCGGATGATCAGCGTATTATAAATCTTAAGGCCAATGACAAGTATAATACGGGTGTAAATACTGATCCCAGAACCCATCGTTGGTTTGTAGTGAATGATGCTATCAAGAATAGCAATACGAATACAAATTGGATGGATGTAATCACCAACCCTGCCCTTATTCAGAATTACCAGGTTTCAGCATCGGCAGGTACTGAGAAAATTAACTACATGGTTTCAGCCAACTATTTAGATCAGGAAGGTATTGTGAAAAATACCGGGTACACAAGATATGGAGCAAGGATAAATCTTGATATTAAGGCTTCTGATAAAATAAAATTTGGCATTAATTTGGCGCCCTCTAGGGAAGTATTTAAACAAATTGGAGCACAAGCGGAAGGCTCCGAGGGCCCCAATGGTTTTTTGTCAAATGCACTTTTGGCACCACCTATATATGCACCTTATGACAGTATTGGTAATGTTTCTTATCTTGGTAATTATTCCCCAAGTCCTTATGAATTTAATATTGTTGAGATTGTAAATCCCCTCAACCAATTAGACATTCAGAATAACACAACTGTTACAAGGAATATAGGGTCGCTTTTTACGGAATGGAAATTTCTAAAGAATTTTAATTTTCGTACCGAGATTAATACGGATATAAGAAACAGTAGAAACGAATATTTTCTTCCCTCCACTGTGCCACTTTCAAATGCAAGGTCACAAGTTAATGTAGGCAGAATGAATGAGGAATCAAGACTATACCTGAATTCGCAAAGCTATGTTACCTATAACGGAAAATTTAAAGGACACACATTTAATGCAGTTGCAGGTTACCAGGCTGAAAAAACAACTTGGAACCGTAGCTTCATAAGAAAACAAAATTTTATTGTTGATGATATTAGAACACTTAATACAGGAGGCACGATACAAAACCCGCTTACGGATGCCACTACTAATAAGGGTAGTTCTACCATCGCTGGTTATTTTGCACGTTTCAACTATAACTATTTAAACAAGTATTACTTTACCGGAACATTGCGCCGTGATGGTTCGTCTAAGTTTGGGGAAGACAACCGTTGGGGTAATTTTCCTTCTTTTTCTGCTGCATGGCGTTTGACCGAAGAAAATTTCTTTCCAAAAAGTATGAAAAAGGTAGTTACTGATTGGAAGATAAGAGCTGGTTGGGGTATTGTGGGTAACAGCAGCATTCCTGATTTTTTAGCCTATAACAGGCTCAATAATGTATCTTATATATTAGGCAACTCCGCGGTTGTTGGCACCGCAGATGCTGGCATAGCTTACACAGGTTTGGGATGGGAATCTACCAAGGATATTAATATTGGTACCGACATTGAATTTTGGAATGGCAGGATTGGCATTGTTTACGACTATTATGTGAGAACCACATCAGATATGCTTTATAATGTTTCATTAAGTGAAGTAACAGGTTTTTCCAGCCAGACACGCAATGTGTCTTCTATGGAAAACAGGGGTATGGAATTTACTATTAATTCGAAAAATTTAATAGGTGCTTTTAAATGGAATTCTAGTTTCAATATTTACTATAACAGAAATAAAGTACTCGACCTTGGACCTCAAAAAAATCCAATATTCGGGGGGCCGGGCGGTGATAATACCGTAACTGTTGAAGGCAAGCCATTGTCTAATTTCTGGGGTTATCAATATTTAGGGCCTTACAGGAATTGGAACGATGTAAAAAATTCTCCTATTGTTGGAGGTAACAACCCTAATGCAAATTTTAGAAGTATTCCAGGGGATGCCAAATTTGCTGATATCAATGGGGATGGCATTATTGATAGAAATGATTTTACAATTATCGGTAATCCTCAACCGGATTTTATGTGGGGATTAACCAATCAATTCTCTTATAAAAATATAGACCTAAGTATACAAGTAAATGGAGTTTCAGGAGGTGATGTTAGTTTGCGTACCTTTAAAAGAGAAGTATTTGGCGGCAATGGCGGCAGGTACAATATCCCAAAATTCTTATTTGATAATTACTGGCGGCCCGACCGCACAGATGCGAAATATGAAACGCCAACAAGACGTGCCTATGCCAAACAGTTCTTCAATTCCTCACAGAATATAGAAAAGGGGACTTTTGTAAATATCAATAATATCACATTGGGTTATACATTGCCAACTGCTCTATTAAGTAAGTATAAAATAAGTTCACTACGTGTTTATGCCAGTGTATTTAATGCTTTTATTTTTACGAAGTATAATGGTTGGAATCCGGAAGCAAACGTTGGAGGAAATAATCCACTTCAACAAGGGGTAGACGAAACCAGTTACCCAATGGCAAGGACAGTTTCATTTGGCATTAATCTAAATTTTTAATTTCAAAAGCTCCTGAATATGAAAAAGAATGTAACTATATTATTGATTTTTATACTTAGCATGACTTCATGCGGTAAAGAATTTCTGAATCAGCCTCCTGAAGATCAACTCACATCGGAGGTTTTCTATAAAAATGTAAGCCAAATAAATTTGGGAATTATCGGATGTTATACTCCACTTCAAAATATGTACAATGGTGGAAACCTTGCATGGACCCTTGGCTTGGTGAGCGATGAATTATCTATTTGGAATTATGTGGTTGAACCTGTCGACCTCTTCAATAAAGATTTCAATAACTCCGCTAGTTGGTTATGGAGCATAGGGTATAACAATATTCAACGTTGCAATAGGATGATTAAGGTTATTAAAGACGGTGGCTTTGAATCAAAACCTAGTGATGCTGTGTTATTAAATTCCTATCTTGCTGAAGCGGAATTTATAAGGGCACTGAATTATTTTAATATGGTGAGGGTCTATGGTGCCGTTCCACTCGTAACTGAACCATTTAATGATGCTACCCAGGCTATCGGTATAGGCCGCACTCCTGTAAGTGAAATTTATGAGAAAGTAATCATTCCAGGTTTCAAATATGCTGCTGAAAATGCATTGGTACGCAGTAAAATGGGGAATCAGCTTGGAAGGGTAACTTCTGGGGCTGGATATACATTATTAGGTGAAGTGTATCTCACACTTAAACGCTATCCTGAAGCCGAAGCATCACTCAAAAAAGTTATTGAATCCGGTGAATATAACCTGATGCCCACATTAGGTCAGGTTTTCAGTACCACCACAGAAAATAATGTAGAGTCCATTTTTGAAATCCAGTACGCAGAAAATCTGGGAGCAGGGAGCCTATACAACAGGTGGATTGGCTATAATATTGCCCCATTTGTAGGTGCTACCGCAAGTAATCAGTCTATTAATGTATCTAAAGCGCTTGTTGCACTATACAAGTCTGAGAATGATTTACAAAGGTTTAATACTTGGGTTACCGAATCCATTGTGAATCCTTCGGGTTTACTAATTGTTGACCCCTTTCCTAGAAAGAATGTAACCACTGGACTGGGTGTAGTGGCACAAAACAATAATTTCATGGTAACCCGATATGCTGATGTAATTCTAATGTATGCAGAGGCCTTGTTTATGCAAAGTCCTGCCAAGGCTGCTGTAGCTCTTTCGGATGTCAATCGCATTCGCACAAGAGCAGGAATGCCATCCTTCACTGCTGCAACACTTACACTTGACGCAATTCTTAAAGAAAGGCAATTGGAACTTTCATTTGAAGGACATCGCTGGTTTGACCTGCTCAGAACTGGAAGGGCAAAAACAGTAATGGCTTCTACATTAAATATTAATGTGCCAGATTTTCAATTGTTGTTTCCTATTCCTATCAGCGAGATACAGAAGGATCCAACATTAACTCAGACGCCAGGCTACTAGTCATTCAGATAAGTCTATGTATTTTCAAATCTTAAAATGTAATTGTATGAAAGATATAAAATCGATTTCTGTGTCCTCGTTCATTTTATTAATAATTTTGCTGGCGGCATGTAAGAAAGAAACGGATATCAGCGAGCCGGTAATTAGAAGTGTCTCTTTTTATCATCCCGACATGAATAGAAAGGATTCCCTAGTAACGACCATTTCTACCAGCAAGCCACTCACTATCAAAGTTGATACCGACGGTGAACTTGGAACGGTATGGCCCGCAGGCGATAGAGTTGTAAGTAAAAAAGTACTCACCCCTTTAATAGATTCAACCGATGGTTTTGGTAACGTAGTATTGGTGCGTAGCGACGATTATAAGGATTATAAATTAAGCGGCGCAAGGGGTATTGTTATGTCAGGAACGGCTGTTACCGGTTACTCTATTGTTTATTCTCTTTATAGGGTTCCGGGAACTTATAGTCTTACCGTAATTGCTACCAAGCATGGGTACAAAGGTCCGGGGGCAAAAACTATTACTTTTTCACAGAATGTAATTGTACGTTAAGTAAGTGCATAAGATTGAAATACTAAAAGATTTTTTTAAGTAATTCTCATAGCAGCAGTAAGTTGTAAAAGTCGTTTTACCAGCCAATAGGTTGGTGAAGCGACTTTACAGTATCCAGCCTTTTGTGCTAGAGAATTGGATTTGTCTAAAATTTCATTAATGAAATAACTGCCTTGCGTATAAAAATTCAATATCAGCTTTATAAAAACAGATTATGAAAATTTCATTTCCAGTAAAAAAAGCACTTTGTCTTGTTACAATTTGTCTATTGATTTGTCAATATTCTTTGCTTAATGCACAGGGCAGAACCAATTTTGGCCTTACAAGGCCTCAGCCTACTGCCAGTTTGCCTACAGGAATTTCAAAACCAGATCTGCCTGCTAAAAAAAGTAAAGTGTTCGCCACATCCAAATTGATAAAAAATAAACAGGGAGATTATCAATTAAACAATGGTTGGGAATTGGCAGAGGGTAATACAGTTACCGCAAATGAACAATCAATGTTTTCTGCAAATTATAATAGCAAAAATTGGTACAATGCGGTAGTTCCCGGAACGGTATTGACTAGCCTGGTTCAGCAAGGAGTTTATCCCGATCCTTACATAGGATTGAATAATATGGCCATTCCTGAAGACTTGTGCAGAAAGGATTGGTGGTATAGAATTTCTTTTTCTGCTCCGGCAGAAGATGAAGGTAAAATAGCCTGGTTACAATTGAAGGGCATTAATTACAAAGCAGATATTTGGTTAAATGGAAAACTTATTGGTTCCATGAAGGGTGCATTTGTTAGCGGTAATTTTAATGTATCAGGAATTATTCAAAAAGACAAAAAGAATATACTCGCAGTGCATATTTATCCTCCGTCCAATCCCGGCATTCCGCATGAGCAATCAAAATTAGCAGGCATGGGCCCCAATGGCGGACAACTTGCATTGGATGGACCTACCTTTATTTCTTCAGAGGGTTGGGATTGGGTACCTGGTATTCGTGATAGAAATATTGGTATATGGCAGGATGTGCAACTTCATTATACCAGGGCAGTTACTTTATCCAATCCACAGGTAATTACTGATCTTCCTTTGCCAGACACCTCTTCAGCTGAAATTACTATTAAAGTAGGAGTAAAAAATAATAGCAATCTGGAACAGTCCATATTAGTGAAAGGAGCCATAGGTAACATTAATGTAGAAAAGCAAGTCAAGTTAGCAGCAGGCGAAAATCAACAAGTCATATTCTCACCTGCAACCCACCCTTCATTGCGATTGGTTCAACCAAAACTTTGGTGGCCCAATGGTTATGGTAATCCTTCAATGTATCAACTGGCATTGACGGTTAGGGATAATAATAATCGCATTTCTGATGAACAACAGGTTCGTTTTGGTATTCGTGAATTTTCCTATGAAATGATGATTGATGCACCTCAAAAAAAGGGTTGGCGGGTTGCCTATAGTCCAACTGATGTAAAAGAAAAAAAGCCCATATTTGATAATGTTAAGCGTAGGGACTTTGAGAATAAAATATTCAT
>JBILRH010000060.1:0-10823 GCA_044372715.1 Sediminibacterium sp.
ATATTGGTATAACCCCTGGCTTCAATAAATTTTTGTACATATTTTTCTAAGCCCCCAACTGATGTATGAAAAATATCAAGATCGAACAATGGCAAAATGGGAACTACCACTTTAAAATGCTTACTAAAATGACCAACCAAATGCTCAAAATTGCTCATCGCACCAAATAATCCATGCAATAAAAGCAAGGTTTCGCCGGATCCTTCCTCAACAAATTTGTACTTTTCGTGTTGTTTTATCGTATAGTTCATGCAATCGTATTGAAGCAATTCAGGCTAAATTACTGAAAATACAGCAAACAGAAGCTGTTCCGCCATATCAAGTACACTTATCGAGCAAAGTTCTTGCTCAATGCATCAAAAAACTGAGTAAGCTCTTCGAACATCCCTTTAAAAAAAGGCACTATTTGGCCGAATATTTCAATCGCTTTAGGGCCCAAAAAATGAATGTATGGATACGATTTTGATGCTGCAATTACTGGTGCTTTCAATAAATGCAATTGCGCCAAATAAAATATCAATACACTAAAAACAGTAACATAAATACAACAATATAAAACAATGCCGCCCAATGAATTCAACCAACCCAGCATGGTTAATTGCAAGCTGGTTTCAATAATTGCTGCACAGATGCGAACGATTATTGCAACTGCTATCATAATAACTATAAATGCTAGAAATGGAAGCCAAGCTGCTTTTACATTAACTGTTTCGGCAAGCCAGCCCGCTACAAGCGTACTCATTTTTACCGCGGCGGCCAATCCAATAAAAACTGCAAAAAAGGAGAAGCTGGCAACAACTAGGCCTTTCTTTACGCCTTTAAAAAAAGCCAAAATTAGCAATCCGAATAAGCAAACATCAATAATCATCAAGCCCTATTTATTCAATAACGCTTTTACTGATGCTGCAATTGCTTTTCCATCTGCTTTACCTGCTAATTGCTTTGAAGCTACACCCATTACTTTACCTAAATCTTGAGGAGAAGCTGCACCAACAGCAAGAATAATGGCAGTAATTTCTTTAGCCAATTCTGCCTCAGACAATTGTGCAGGCAAGAATTTTTCAATTACTGCAATCTCTTCAATTTCTTTCTGAGCAAGGTCTGCGCGATTTTGTTGTTGAAATATTTCTAAAGAATCTTTGCGCTGCTTAACCAATTTTTGCAAAAGTTTTAATTCTCCATCTTCATTAATCATTCCATTTGCACCGGGCTCTGTTTTTGCTTTAATTATTTCAGCTTTAATGGCCCTAACGCCCCTTAACATGGCTTCATCCTTGGCTTTCATGGCTTCTTTCATTAACTGCATTACTTTTTCTTCTAAGCTCATTTGATTATTTTTTATTTTCTTTTAATTGAGATTCCCTGAATTTTTTATAAAATTCTTTGGCGAATTTTTTCATGTCTTCTGTTTGTTCCTGATTTTGTGTAGCCCTCAAATAAGTATCAGCCATCCCCATCAAAGTTTGATAATAAAAATCAGCCATTTCATCTACCATCATGTCTTTGGTCCAAAGGTCTATACGCAATGCCGATTTATCCGCTGCGTCCCAAAATACCAACATCATAGCCCTTGCATCTTGTTTCATATCTGCAGTGCTATCCGAAGCCGACCATTGAATATTTTGAGGCACTTTATGTTCATCTAAAACGATATCTACCGATATACTCGATTGTTTCATGTGTTATACTAAGTTTAAGGGAACGAAATTACTACGAAACAGTTACCAAAGCTTCAACTTCCCTCCAGAAAGATGCTGCTGATTGTTCCCAGTTATAATTTTTTGCTCTTGCCAGTCCTTTTTCGATTTGAAATTGGCGTAATTTTTCGTCCTTATACAAGATTTGCATCTGTTCTGCTATCGTTTTAGGATTGGTTGGGTCTGCATATAATACAGCATCTCCACCTACTTCAGGCATACTACTATTATTGGAAGTTACAACAGGAACCCCAGATTGCATGGCTTCTACAATGGGTAAACCAAATCCTTCATACAAAGAGATATATAAAGAAGCATAAGCAGCTGCGGTAATCTGAATGAGTTTTTCTTCGGGCAAATAACCAGTTAGTACAATATCATCTCTGTATTTATAGGTTTTTAGTTTCTCTATGAAATCTTGATATTTCCAAGCCAACCTGCCTGTAAATACCAATTTCATATTGCTTTTATTCCATTTTTTAAACAATGAAAAAGCTTTAAGCAGGTTCATCATGTTCTTACGAGGATGAATTCCACCTACACAAATAAAATATTCATTGCCATTGGTAAATTCATTTTTAATGGCCAATTTTTCCTCCCAGTTGATGGGATTAAAAGCAGTACGAGCTGCTCCAGGAATCGTTTTTATTCGATTTTTGGTAAATGGATAATTTTGTTCAATAGTGTTTTTAGAAAAAGCCGAAACAGTAACCAACGATTTTGCTTTATCTAAAAACAAAGGCGTAAAGATCTTATAAAACCACCGATGGTACCAAGCAATCGATTTTGGAAATACATGAAAAGCCAAATCATGAACTACTAATATTTGAGGTATTGAGGATGTTAAACTACAAAAACCATAAGGTTGTATCCAAACATCGGGTTTGAATTTTTTAAGTGTTAATACACTGCTAATATTATACCAATACAAGTATGCTGGAATATGTCTTGCGCTTGGTTTTACAATAATACATGTAATATTATCTAGACCTTCAAATTGATTGTTAAAAGGTCTATCAAAAATAATTACAAACTGATGATTGGAATGAGCTGCTGCTAATCGCAGTAAGATTGCATTTGCATAATGGCCATAACCTTCCATTAAATCGTGTTGCAAAAAAATTCCATTAACTGCAATTACCATTTATCAAAGTTACTTTGCGAAATTAATTATTCATGAATATGAGTAACACCGCCGGAAACAGTGTATTTCATAGCATCAGAAGCACTGATATTTTTTAAAAACCTAACCCTTTCTCTTGGTACCAAATAAGTTATTCCAGATATTGCATAAGAATGTGGCACATACACTGTTACATGATCTATTAATTCAAAATCAACACAACTCTGTTGTGTAATAAAACCAATTCTCCAAACATCCTGAGCGTCTACATTCACTAAAACAGGTTTGTCGAATTTCTTTTTGTTTCCTGCAAAGGCTTCTAAGAAATCTTTTACGGAGGAATAAATAAATTTAATACCAGGTGTTTTTTCTAAAACGGTATCAAAGAGTGCAACTAAACGACCAACCGCAAATAATGAAGACAACCAACCAACCAATAATACCAAGGAAACAACAACTACAAAACCAAGCCCAGGCATTTTAATTAAATTTCCCTCTAGGTCTTTTTTAATCAAAGAAGGCGCTATTGCATGAATAATGTTGGGCAATATATTATCTACTTGATTAAATAAGCTAATTACAACCCAAATGGTAATTCCGATAGGAGCTAATACAATTAATCCTTGAAAAAAATACTGCAACAATCGTCTTAAAAAGGCGCGAAATGTCATTTTGAAGGGTGTTTCCACCGTTTTATAGGATGCAAGATGCTATAAATTTTTGATAGAAATGGGGCAAAATAAAGCTATTAGCAATATAAGCAGATCAATAGTGCCATAACAACTACCATTTATCCTCAAAATAGCTCGTTAATGAAAATTTAATATAGAAAAAACTTTGGAAACTTTGGTAACAAAAATAGTTTCCTTAGTTTTGCGCCTCCAAATACATTTAGCATGGAGCAAAGAATAACTGAAAAGGCACAAGAACTCTTTTTCCGATATGGATTAAAGAATGTGACCATGGATGATATTGCCACTCATTTAGGCATGAGCAAAAAAACCATTTATCAATACTATAGCGATAAAGATGCCCTTGTTGATGCTGTTGTGCAAAAAGAGATTGACAATGACGTAATTGAGTGTGCAGGACATCGTCAAAAATGTGAAAATGCTGTTCATGAAGTTTTTTTGGCATTGGATATGATGCAAGAAATGATGAGTACGATGAATCCGGTGATCATTTTTGAAATGCAGAAATACTATCCATCTGCTTTTAGAAAGATGAACGATCATAAAAATAAATTTCTGTACAAAGTCATCAGGGAAAATATCGAATTAGGAATTAAGGAAGAAATGTATAGGTCAGACATTAATCCAGATATTTTAGCCAAATTCAGAATAGAGAGCATTTTTATAGCATTCAACCCCGATTTATTTCCTTCCAACAAATACAGCCTTTTTCAAATAGAAACCCATTTGATGGAGCATTTCCTTTATGGAATATGCACTACAAAAGGTCTAAAGCAATTATTTAAATACAAAAATCAAAGACAAAAATCAATTAATATATGAGCATAAAAAAAACACTATTTAGCCTGCTCAGTTTGGTTTTCATTATCAGTAACGGCAATACTCAAACCGTAAATAAACGATACGAGTTCAATGTGCAGCAAGCAGTTGAATATGCCAATAAGAACAATGTACAGGTAAAGAATGCTTTATTGAATATCAAGGCACAAATTCAAACAAACCGAGAAATTACTGCTTCAGCATTACCAACTATTACTGGTGGAATTGGTGCGCAACATTTTCCAAACGTTGCAGTAACAACACTTCCCAACTTTATTTCTCCTGCTACTTATCAAGTATTGGTAAAAGAAGGCGTTAAAGATGGCAATGGTAATCCTATTAGCATGCCAGGAGATTTTGGATTTATTCAAGCACAGTTTGGTACAAAATGGGCTGCAAGTGCTGGTGTATCATTACAACAATTACTTTTTGATGGACAGGTTTTTGTTGGTCTTCAAGCAAGGAAGGCTGCCATTGATTTTCAAACAAGTGCTGCCGAAGTAACAGAGGTTGCCATTAAAACCAATATCTATAAAATCTACTATCAATTGGTAGCTAGTAAAACTGCCATTGAAATATTAGATGCCAATATCAATAGATTAGAAAAATTGGATTTTGATATCAAGGCTTTGTATAAAAATGGATTTGCTGAAAGAATAGACATCGATAAAATTACAGTTCAGCTTACCAATGTAAAAACAGAAAAAGCAAAAGCCATAAACACCATTGCAATTGGATATTTAGGTTTAAAAACATTAATTGGAATGCCCGCCAACGACACACTAGTGCTTACTGAAACATTGGACTATAACAAAGTTAAAGATGAAATTCCTTTTGATGCGCCGTATAAATACGAGGATAGGAAAGATTTTCAATACCTCAATTATGCCAAGCAATTAAATGCATACAATGTAAAACGCTACCAATTAAGTTATTTACCTACCATCGCATTAGGCGCCAGTTACAATAAAATTGCTCAAAGAAATCAATTTGACTTTTTAAACAAAGGAGATTGGTTTACTTCTTCTAGTATTGGAGTAAATGTATCTGTTCCCATTTTTAGCGGTTTTGCCAAGGATGCCAGAGTAAGGAAAGCCAAAATTGAATTAGAACAAACAAGCAATCAATTAGACAATTTAAAACTCAATATTGATGTTTCAGCAGAACAGGCAAGATTAAAATACAATAATGCAATATCAGTTATGGTTTCGCAAAAAAGCAATATGGATCTGGCTGAAAGAGTATATGGTCAAACAAAAAAGAAATATGAAATAGGAACAGGTTCAAATACCGAAGTAAATGTAGCAGATACCGATCTTAAAACTGCTCAAACCAATTATATCAGCGCTTTATATGATGCCATAATTGCCAAAGTAGATTATTTAAACGCTATAGGCAAATTATAACCAAACTAAAAAAACCAGCAACATGATTACAATAAAAAAAATGATTTTAATCGCCTGCACTACAACCCTTCTTATTAGTTGCGGCGGAAACGATAAAACAGGTAATGCTTTAGCAGATAAAAAAGCTGCTTTAGAAAAAATAAAAGCCGAACATGCTACCATTACCGAAAAAATGAATTTGCTTGAAGCAGAAATAGCAAAGCTAGATACTGCCAATACAAATCTTAGTGCTGCAAAATTGGTTGGATTAACAACAATAACAGTACAACCATTTGCGCATTATATAGACTTACAAGGAAGCATTACTGCAGACAATGTATCATATGTAGCCCCAAGAATGGGACCAGGCCAAGTAAAAGCCATCTATGTAAAGAAAGGCGATCAAGTAAAGAAAGGTCAATTGTTATTAAAACTGGATGATGCTGTGATGAAACAATCGGTATATGCGTCTCAAAAAGCTTTAGAAACTTTAAAAACACAATTGAGCTTTGCAAAAGACATTTATCAACGACAGGGTAATCTTTGGAAAGAGGGCATTGGAACAGAAGTACAATACATTTCTGCAAAGAACAATGTTGTATCATTAGAAAAACAGTTAGATGCAAGTGAAGAACAAATTAAAGTAGCAGAAGAGCAACTAAAATCGACCAATATATATGCCGATGTTACAGGCGTGGTAGATGATTTAAATGTTAGGGTGGGAGAAATTTTTAATGGATTTGCAGGAGTAAGTCCTCAAATTAAATTGGTAAGTACTGCAGGTTTGAAAGTAATTACTCAAGTTCCGGAGAACTATGCTGGTAAAATTAAAGTGGGTTCAAAAGTAATTATTCGATTCCCAGATTTAAATAAAACAATTACCGGAACTGTGGCAACCACTAGCAGAACAATCAATGTTAACAATAGAAGTTTTGATGCAGAAGTAAATATTGGTTATGATCCTGCAATTCGTCCTAATCAATTAGCAGAATTGAAATTTGAAGATTATGAAGTAGCTGAAGCAATTGCAATTTCTGTAAATACAGTTCAAACAGATGAAAAAGGAAAATATGTTTATGTGGCAGTTCAAGAAGGCAGTAGAATGGTTGCTCGTAAAAAGAATATCACAGTCGGAGAAATGTATGGTCAGTTGATCGAGGTTAAATCTGGTCTAACTAAAAACGATGCGTTGATTACTGATGGATACCAGAATATTTATGATGGTCAGGTAGTAATGGTTTTAAAAAAATAATTTCCTTTTAACTAATTATATATGCATTTCATAGAAGGCATTGCCAAAAAATTCAAAGAATTTAAGCCAACAAGTTGGGCAGTAGACAATAGAACAGCTGTTTATATTATCACCATACTCATTTCATTATATGGCTTAAATAAATTCAATACACTTCCAAGAGAACAGTTTCCTGATATAGTAGTACCAACAATTTCTGTAAGTACTGTATACTTTGGTAATTCACCCAAGGATATTGAAAACTTAGTAACCAGACCTATTGAAAAACAATTAAAATCAATCAGTGGTGCCAAAGTAAAAAAACTACAATCTACTTCGCAGCAGGATTTTAGTTTAATTGTTGTTGAGTTTGATACAGACATTAAAACTGAAATTGCCAAGCAAAAAGTAAAAGATGCAGTAGACAAAGCACAAACTGATTTACCCAACGACTTAACTTCTCAACCCAATGTGCAAGAATTTGCATTTAGTGAATTGCCAATCATGTTCGTAAACATTAGCGGAAATTTTGATGGTATTAAACTAAAAAGTTTTGCAGATAAAATGCAGGACAGGATTGAAGAAATGAAAGAAGTGAGCAGAGCAGAAATAGTAGGTGCTCCAGAAAGAGAAATTCAAATTAATGTTGATCCAGTAAAAATGGAAGCAGCAAAATTATCTTTTAGAGATATCGAAAATGCTGTTAATTATGAGAATAAAGACATCAGTGCAGGATTGGTAGAGGTAGGTGAAATGAAGCGAAATATCAAAGTAAAGGGTCAATTTTCCAGCGCTTTTGATATGCAAAATATTATTGTAAAAAATATTTCTGGCGCTCCTATTTATTTAAAAGATGTTGCTGAGTTGGTAGATACTGTAAAAGAAACGCAAAGCTATGCTCGCTTGGGTGGATTAAATGTGGTAACCTTAAATATCGTAAAACGATCAGGCGAGAATTTAATTAATACAGCCGATGGAGTAAAAAAGATTGTAGAAGAAATGCAATCTTTACAAGAACTTCCTAAAGATCTTAAAGTGGTAATTACTGGAGACCAAAGTAAACAAACCAAAACATCTTTTAATGAATTGGTAAATACCATCATCATTGGGTTTATTTTGGTATTGCTTATATTAATGTTCTTTATGGGAGTTACCAATGCATTCTTTGTTGCATTGAGTGTGCCGCTTTCAGTATTTGTATCCTTCTTGTTTTTACCTGTGGCAGATTTGATTGTAGGTTCTTCTGTAACACTTAATTTTATTGTTTTATTTGCATTGCTGTTTGGCTTAGGTATAATAGTAGATGATGCCATTGTAGTAATTGAAAACACACATCGCATCTATAATAATGGGAAGGTAAAAATTATCCGTTCTGCTAAAGAAGCTGCAGGCGAAGTATTTATTCCTGTTCTTGCCGGAACAGCAACCACATTAGCCCCATTTTTTCCTTTGCTTTTATGGAAGGGGTTGATTGGTAAGTTTATGATTTACTTGCCAACCATGTTGATTTTAACCTTAACTGCATCTTTAATTGTTGCATTCTTTATCAACCCTGTTTTTGCAGTAAGCTTTATGAAACCAGAAGGTCGTGAATTTGAAGAGCCAAAAAATGCTGTATTTAAAAAATGGTGGTTTTGGGCTTTTGCTGCATTTGGGGTGATTTTTAATCTTGCCGGATGGCATGGGTTTGGAAATTTTTTGATTACCATAGATTTATTGATTTTGTTAGAACGATATGTATTACGCAGAATCATTCATTTATTCCAAGAAACCTTATTGCCAGGATTCATGAATAAATATGAAACATTATTGCGTTGGATTTTACAAGGAACAAGACCCGGATGGCTTATGGTAGGGTTGTTCTTATTATTTCCTATTTCATTAGTTATGTTGATTGCTAGAAATAATCCTAAACCATTTTTTCCTAGTGGGGATCCCAATTTTGCATATGTATATTTAAAAATGCCAATTGGAACAAAAGCAAGCAAAACGGACTCTGTTCTAAGAATATTAGAAAACAGGGTGTACAAAATTTTAGGAGACAATAAACCAGGAGCGGAAGCAAGTATTGTAGAAAGTGTTATTTCAAATGTAGCCGTGAGTGCAAATAATCCGCGTGACAACAATAGAAGTATTCAATCGCATCTAGGTAGAATACAAATTTCCTTTGTTGAATTTGAAAAAAGGCATGGTAAGAGTAGTGCACCTTATCTGGATGCCATTAGAAAAGAAATGAATGGAATTGCAGGTGCATCCATTGAAGTTGGTCAAGAAGATGCTGGTCCGCCAACTGATCCACCTGTAAATATTGAAATTGCTGGTGATAATTTTGAATCGATTGCTAAAATTGCTTACGACTTACAAAATCACTTAGATACCAATCGAATTCAAGGGATTCAAAATTTAGTGATGGACGTAGATTTAAACAATCCTGAAATCACCATTAATATAGATAGAGAGCGTGCATTGGCAGAAGGTTTGAGTACCGCCCAAATTGGAATGGAACTAAGAACTGCTGTTTTTGGAAAGGAAGTAAGTAAATTAAAAGATGGTGAAGACGATTATAAGATTCAATTGCGGTATCAAGATTTAAAACGCAACAATATTACCGATTTGATGAATATGCGAATCGTGTTCAGGGATTTTAATTCAGGTCAAATTAAGCAGATACCAGTTAACAGTGTGGCCAAAGTAGACTATACCAATACAACTGGTGGAGTTAAAAGAAAGAACCTAAAACGAACCATTCAAATTCAATCTGATGTAACTGATCCATCACTTACTCCTGTAATCAATGCAGCACTCAAGAAAAAAATTGACGACTTTAAAGCTAAAACACAAATACCAGCTGATGTAACCATCAAACAAACAGGCGAAAGTGAACAACAAGCAGAAACATTGTCTTTCTTAGGAATGTCTATGTTATCAGCTTTGTTAATCATCTTCTTGATTCTTGTTTTACAATTCAATAGTTTGAGTAAACCCTTCATTGTATTAACAGAAATCTTCTTCTCTATTATTGGGGTATTTATGGGATATGCAATCACAGGTATGTCGATGGCTACTATAATGGTAGGGGTAGGAATTGTAGGGTTAGCAGGTATTGTGATTAAGAATGGAATTTTATTGATTGAATTTACAGATGAGTTAAGAGGTAGAGGATTTAAAACACGTGAAGCAGCAATTCAAGCTGGAAAAATTAGAATCATTCCGGTTTTGTTAACTGCATTAGCTACTATTCTAGGTTTATTACCTTTAGCAGTAGGCTTCAATATAGACTTCGTTTCTATGTTTCAACATTTAGATCCTAAAATTTTCTTTGGTGGAGACAGTGTTGTATTCTGGGGGCCTTTAAGCTGGACCATTATTTTTGGATTGATTTTTTCATTCTTCCTAACATTGATCATGGTTCCAAGTATGTACTTGATTTCTGAAAGATTAAGAAGACCGATGGAACGTTTTTACGGAACTAAATACGTTGCACTTTTTGGATTCCTCGGACCATTCTTCTTTATTTTTGTAGGGATCATGTTTGGGGTAAAAAGACTTCAAGGCAAAAAAGTATGGCTTGGTCAATTAAAACCAATAACAGCAAAAGCGTAACTTGCTCAACTGAAACAATTTATACCCAGCTTTTTTCGGCTGGGTATTTTTTTGCAGAGAAAATTACCTTTCAAA
The DNA here is from genome assembly GCA_044372715.1 of Sediminibacterium sp. GTDB lineage: Bacteria > Bacteroidota > Bacteroidia > Chitinophagales > Chitinophagaceae > Sediminibacterium. The sequence continues at coordinate 10,626 of JBILRH010000060.1, forward strand.
CAAGAAAATATTCGGTTTATAACAAATCGATTGTAGACAAGCCAATTATTTATCATATTTGAAAAAATACAATTATGCAAAACCACGAAATAGATTATAAGGTTTTTGGCGAAGAAATGCAATATGTAGAAGTAGAATTAGACTACAACGAAACCGCTATTGCAGAGCCCGGCGCATTCATGATGATGGATGATGGTA
>JBILRH010000183.1:0-2791 GCA_044372715.1 Sediminibacterium sp.
TTTGCTACCTACGACAATTTGTATTTTACGGGAGATGGTGCATTGAGAGACAAAGATGGTAATTATAGAATTACAGGAAGAGTAGATGACGTACTAAATGTAAGTGGGCATAGAATTGGAACGGCGGAAGTAGAAAATGCTTTGAATATGCATGCTGGGGTGGTAGAAAGTGCTGTGGTTGGATATCCGCATGATGTTAAAGGTCAAGGGATTTATGCTTATGTAATTTATCAAGGTTCGCATGCAGCTGATACCCATGGCACAGGAGATATGGTGCGAAGGGATATTTTGCAAACAGTAACCAGAATGATAGGGGCCATTGCCAAACCAGATAAAATTCAGTTTGTTAGTGGGTTGCCTAAAACCAGGAGTGGAAAAATCATGCGCAGAATTTTGCGCAAAATAGCCGAGGGTGAAACAGAAAATCTAGGAGATACTTCTACTTTGCTCGATCCTGGTGTGGTAGAAGAAATTAAGCGAGGCAGGATTTAATCAATCAGTAGATTTTCTAATTGGCTGATCATAATTTCAAAATTGTTAATTGCATTATTACATAGCACTATCAAGGTTTTTTTGTTGTGTAAATGACGAACAATTTGAGTTTTGTATCCGGGGTTATCTCCATTGTGAGAAACATATTTGTTTCCTGCCCTATCCGTTTTAATATCCCAGCCAAAGCCGTAATTGGATAGGCTTCCATTGATTAATTTGGTAGGCGAAAAAGCTTCGTCTAGAGTGGTTTGTTTGATGAGTTGCTGGGAATACAATGCCTGGTCCCATTTTAATAAATCAGCCGCAGTAGCACTGATTCTGCCAGGCCCTTTTCTATTGCCTAACCATATAGTGTAGTTGGATGAAGGAAAAGAATCTGCACGAATAAATGCTTGTTTTTCCGGCACCAAAATATGACCTAATGCAAAATTTTTTATTGACCTCTTTTCTTCCAGTGTTCGGATATCGGTATCCTTCATGCCAAGCTTTTTGAATATTTCTTTTCTGCAAAATTCAATAAAATCAATGCCACTTGCTTTTTCTGCAATACTGGCTAGCAATACATAACCTGTATTGCTGTAATCGTATTTGCTACCTGGTTCAAATAAAATAGGAGGTTGGTATTTGTTTAAATAGTAAAGTATATCTGCGTTTCCTGCCACTTTGCTTTTATCCCAATATTGATCCATGATGGATTGGTAATCGGGTAAACCACTTGTATGATTCAATAAGTGGCGTATAGTAATTCCTTTGTAAGGGATATTGAGGTATTGCGAAACGGAATCATCAAAAGACAGTTTCCCTTTCTCTTGCAATAGCATAATCACCATGGCAGTAAACTGTTTGCTAACAGAAGCCAATTCGAAAATATCTGATTTCTTCAATGCAGTTTTATCGGCGAAATCTCGGTAACCATATGCTTTTTCTAAAACAACCCTTCCTTTATCGGCAAATAAAACCACACCACTAAATTGATCTGCTCTAACAAAAGAATCTACAATTGCCGCTATATTTTGTGCTTGGCTATTAAAAATGCCTGAAAACAAACATCCTAAAAAAAGAATTAGTTTTTTCATTTTATTTTATTGATTGGCTCTTAAAGCTTTACCACTTCTTATTGTATTTTGAACACCATTTTCTACTTCAATCTGCCCATTCACCAGAACATATTTAAACCCAACACTGTATTGATGTGGTTGATCGTAAGTAGATAGATCGTTTACTGTTTTTTCGTTGAACACTACAATATCTGCAGCAAATCCTTCGCGTAGTAATCCTCTATCTGTTAGTTTGAATTTTTGTGCAGGCAGTGAGGTCATTCTGCGTATGGCTTCTTCCAATGAAATGATTTTTTGCTCACGAACATATTTTCCTAAAACACGGGCGTTGGTTCCATAGCCACGTGGATGAGGTGCGCCTTGTTTGTACACTCTGATACCTGCATCACTCGCAAACATATTGAATGGATAACGCATAATGGCATTTACATCGGCATCGCCCATTCCATGAAAAACCATGCTTGCTCCGCCTTTTTCCATCATTCCAATAACAGTTTCAGCTTCTGCGGAAGCCTTGTGTTTATTGCCTTTCATCAGATTCACTTCTTCAATACTTTTTCCATTAAAAGAAGTATCTGCTTTAAATGTGGCAACCACAGGGTAACTAAAATGCTTTAATTTTCTTTTCTTTAATTTCTTCAGCATATAGGCAACCACTTCTTTTCTGATGGCAGGCTTGGCCAATCTTGCTTTAATAGAGTCTTGCCCATCAGCCAATACCCAGTCGGGTAACAAAGTGCCTAAATTGGTACTGCTTGCAGTGTAAGGATATTGATCGATGGTTACATCCAATCCTTCTTCACGCGCTTTGATAACCATAGGAATTGTTTCTTTACTTCTTCCCCAGTTTTGCTGACCACTCAATTTGAAATGAGAAATCTCCACAGGTATATTGGCCAGTCTTCCAATGCTAATAGCTTCGTCTATTGCTTGCGTTACACTATCACCTTCATCGCGCATATGGCTGGCATATACGCCATTGTATTTTGCTGCAACTTTAGCCAAACGAACAATCTCTTCCGTTTTAGAATAAGTTCCTGGAATATAAATTAAGCCTGTTGAAAGACCAACAGCGCCTTCCTTCATTGCCTTATCTACAATGGCTTCCATTTTTTGCATTTCGGCTTCGGAAGGATCGCGATTGGCAGAACCCATTGCTGCTTTGCGAACATCGTTGTGCCCAATCAACGTAGCTACATTAATCGATAATTGTAAACTATCGAGCATATTGAAATAAGTAG
>JBILRH010000184.1:0-2779 GCA_044372715.1 Sediminibacterium sp.
GCGCCTTTTAACATTACTTGTATTTTAAGAGAAACCAATCGAAAAGAGTTATCGGTAAACGATGAAATACAAAAAAAAATGTCTGACCATGTGGGTAAATTTCCCAGTGTAATGATTGCACCTGACGATGTGGAATTAATCAGTGGAAGTGGTGAAGGCAGACGTAAAATGATGGACTCGATTTTATCTCAAACAGATCGAGCATATCTACATCATTTAATGGATTATACAAAAGTACTGCAACAAAGAAATGGATTATTAAAAAACGCAGCGACTACTCATGTAGACCATACTTTATTAGAAGTATTCAATACAGAACTGATTAAATCTGGAGAATATCTTTATCAAAAAAGAAAATTGTTCTTAGAAATTTTTATACCATCTGTAATTGATTTATATACTTCAATAGCTGGGAAATCAGATGAATTAAATTTGGAATACCAGACTGAATTAAACGAAAATTCTTTGGAATGCTTACTTAAAAATAGTTACCAAAAAGATTTGATACTCCAAAGAACAACAAAAGGAATTCATCGAGATGATATAAGTATTCAATTAAACAAATATGCATTTAAATCAGAAGCATCACAGGGCCAACGAAAGAGTTTATTATTTGCGTTAAAACTAGCTGAATGGGAATTTCTTTACAAACATATTGGCTTTGCTCCTATTTTGTTGTTGGATGATGTTTTTGAAAAACTCGACGAAAAAAGAATGTTTCAATTATTAGAAAGAGTATGCAGCGAATATTATGGCCAAGTATTTATTTCCGACACACATGCAGATAGGCTAAAAAAGCAGTTAAGGGAAACTGGAAAATCATTTCAACTCATTGAATTATAAATAGCGCTAAATTTGCTTTATGGCCGAAATGCATATTGGTGACGCATTAAAAGGATTTATTCGTAAGAGTAATTTAAAGAATGGCATTCGTGCTGTTCAAATTGAAGAAGTATGGGGGCAATTAATGGGAAAGACCATTGCCAAATACACGGAGAAAGTGCAAATCATCAATAAAAAATTATTCATTCATACCAATATTGGCCCATTAAAGAATGAATTACAATTTCAAAAACCTCAAATTATTGCAAGAGTGAATGAGCTGTTTGGAGAAGAAGTGATTACAGAAGTTATTATTCAATAACAGTGATTGGGTTATTAGTAAAATCTGCTTTCATCTTTCTACTTTCATCTTTCTGCTTTCATCTTTCTACTTTCTGCTTTCATCTTTCTACTTTCTGCTTTCATAATTGACTTAACAACGCTAATGCATCGAGATAGCTGCGTTTATCTATAATAGTTGCGCCCTGCATTAAGTAAAAAGTAGGCTTAACTCTTGCCGCAGTTTTTAGCACCGTTGCGTCGCAAGCTAAAACAGTATTATTCGGAAAAGCATTTTTAATCTTTGTAGCTTCTGCTGAAACCAAGAAAACAGGGATGCTTTTTTGCTGAAGTTTTGCTTCCAAATCAATCAATGATTTTTTCCATTGATTGATTGCTTCGCCATCTTGAATCATTAATAAAACATAAGCACCAGATTGTTGAAATATAGCCTGTGTTGTATCAGTTTGATTAATTGTTTGAAGTGAAAAATCAATGATTGCTGGCTTTAACCCGTTGCCTGGTTTTACCAATTGATCTTTGCGATCTATATACAAATAAGAAGAATCAAAATCTTCAGGAAAATGTGCTTGATCAAATTGGATTTGTTTACCATCTTTTTGATAAATAAATTGAATGGAAAAACTATCTAAGGTAGCACCTACAGGCATTTTCATTTCTGTTAAGATGTTATTTCCCTTTTTGTAGGGCAAACAATCTACCATTGGTAGATGTTGCAGCACATGCCATTGTAAAAAACAAGCTACCCCAACGGTAATTACTAAAATTGATCCAGAAAAAAAAGGCTTTAAAACAGGTGTGATTTTTTGGTGCGTGATCACCAGAATAAAGATGAGCAACAATAATATCAAATCTTTTCCAAATGATTGGGCAGCAGTTAAAGGAATACAATCTCCAAAACATCCGCATGTTTTAATTTTTCCAGAAAATAAAGCAAATCCAGTTAGAAATGTAAAAAAGACAATCAGTAAAAGCAATAGCCAACTGAATAATTTCATTCTCCATCCAATAATCACTGCCACACCTGCAAGTACTTCAAACACATTCATACCAAGGGAGAATGCCAATGCATAATTATTCAAAAAGTGCAAGTTCAACACTTCAAAAAACTCTTGCATTTTATAGCTAAGCCCCATTGGGTCATTCACTTTTATCAAACCAGAAAAAATGAATAATAACCCAACTATCCAACGAATAAACCAAAGTACTGTTTTCATATGTTTATGAATCGTTTATGAAACATGTTTTCCTTCATCAATGAGAATCAAAGCAAACGCTGCATAATTGATAATATCAACATAATTGGCATCTATCCCTTCACTGATTAAGGTTTTACCATCATTTTGTAATATTTGTTTAATGCGCAACAATTTTACCAAAATCAAATCGGCAAAACTTTCCTGACTCATTGCTCTCCAAGCTTCACCATAATCGTGATTTTTAGAAAGCATGGTGTCTTTAGCCAATTGAGCACTTTGCTTGTATTTTGTTGCAGTATCTTCTAATCCTAATTCTTCAACAGTTGCATTATTCAGCTCCAATTGAATCAACCCAATGATTGCATAATTTAATATGCCTTTGAACTCCGAAGCTATATCATCCCCTACTTTTTGGGTCTTTAAATCTTGTATGGTTCTAATACGTAAAGCTTTTATGA
>JBILRH010000185.1:0-2758 GCA_044372715.1 Sediminibacterium sp.
ATTGATCAGTATTTACACAACAGCCAGTTTTGGCTTTGGTGTAAAACAATTCTTTTGTTGTTATCAACTTAAATCTACTTCCATTGCATTCGCCCCATCTTCAGAAAAGAAATGTGGAATGGACGATAAGATGGACAACTGCTGCAAAACCAAGTATACTTATTGCAAAGTAAAAGACACCCATTTCGGCAAATCATCTTTTAAAGGTTTAGATAATAATTTCCAAATTGTTTCTGTTCAACCAATTTTAGCTATTAATTCGTTCACAGAACAAATTTTTGCTACTGTTGCCTATAACAGTAAGCCACCACCCTTGCAACAAGTCATTCCTATTTACAAGCTTGATTGCTCATTTCGTATTTGATACTTTATTGATCTTTTGATAGGCATCCTTATGTAGATGTCTTTTGGTGTTTATACAACCTTGTCATTCTATTCATCATTATAAATTTTAAACAATGAAAAAAACAATCCTTCTACTAATGGCTGTATGCTTAAGCTTTGCAGCATTTTCACAGACCAACACCCCAAAAGCAGACAGCAGTTATACCTGCCCAATGCATCCTGATGTAAAAGGAACTGCAACTACAAAATGCAATAAATGTGGTATGGCTTTAACGCCAACTAAAACCTATGTATGCCCTATGCATGCAGATGTTACAAGTACCGACAAAAAAGCCAAATGCACTAAATGCGGCATGAGTCTTACAGAAGTGAAAGTAAAAAAGAATTAACCCCCTAGTTAAGGGAGAATGAATTACTTCTCCCTTAACTTTTATAATGTATTAGAATGAAAAAAATCATCGTTTTTATTTTCTGTATTATAAGCACAAGTTTACACCTTAACGCACAAACAGAAAAAGCAATACCAGATACTACCATTTCCTTTAAAGTTTACGGCCTATGTGAAATGTGTAAAGAAAGAATAGAAACTGCTGCAAAAGGCAGAGGCGTAAAATTAGCAGACTGGGACTTAGAAAGTAAAATACTAACACTACAATATATTCCAACACAAGTAAGCATTACTAAAATTCAAAATAGAATTGTTGATGCAGGACATGATTTAGAAAATAAAAAAGCCAAAGAAGCAGTTTATAGAGAGCTTCCGCCTTGTTGCTTATACAGAGATTCAGTTGAAGTAGAACATGGAACAGTAAAAAGCAGTCCTCAATCACAAATAGTTAGAGGCATCATTCTAGAAGCAAGCAATAAAGGTAAATTCAATCCTTTATTTAATGCAAGCATCATTTGGATGGGTAACAATAAGGGCGTTTTTACAGATAGCTTAGGTTATTTTGAAATAGAACATCCAGGAACAGAAACTAATCTTATTGTAAGTTATACAGGATATAAATCTGATACGATTGTGGTAGCCAATGCCAGTGAGATAAAAGTGGTAATGACCAATAACAGACAATTAAAAGAAGTGATTGTAACCAATACTCAAAGATCCAGCTTTGTTGCAACCATGAGTACCATCAGAACAGAAACAATGACTTCTAAAGAATTACTCAAAGCAGCTTGTTGCAATTTAAGTGAAAGCTTTGAAACTAATCCTTCGGTAGATGTATCTTATAATGATGCAGTAACTGGGTCTAAACAAATTCAGTTATTGGGTTTAAGTGGAAATTATACACAACTAACAGTAGAAAATTTACCTGGGCCAAGAGGAATTGCAACACCACTTGGATTGAATTCTATTGCAGGACCTTGGATTGAATCGATTCAATTAACCAAAGGTGTAGGCTCTGTAGCCAATGGGTTTGAAAGCATTGCAGGTCAAATTAATGTGGAATTAAAGAAGCCAGAGAACAGCGAAAAACTATTGGCCAATATATACATGAATGATTTTGGAAAAACAGACCTTAACCTTAACCTGAGCACTAAATTGAATAAGAAATGGTCTACAGGATTATTATTACACGATAATTTTTTAAACAACAATACCATTGATTTTAATAAAGATGGTTTCAGAGACTTGCCTACTGGCAATCAATTCAGTGTAGTTAACCGTTATAAATTTGATAATGCCAATGGTTTATTGATCCAATTTGGTTTTAAGGCTATGAAAGACAATAAAGTGGGAGGTCAAGTAGCGTTTGATGAAGCCAAAGACAAAAACACTACTAATAATTATGGGCTTGGTATTAATACAGAGCGCTATGAAGGATTTGCTAAAATCGGATATGTATTTCCACAAAAAGTGTACAAAAGTATTGGTTTACAAATTGCAGCTATTAATCATAATCAGCAATCCTATTTCGGATTAACCAATTACAATGCAAAGCAACAAAGTTTTTATAGCAACCTGATTTATCAATCAATCATTGGAACAACAATACATAAGTTTAGAACTGGAATGAGTTTTCAATACGATCGATACAACGAAGATTTTAATCAAACCAATTACCAAAGAACCGAAATAGTACCTGGAGGTTTTTTTGAATATACATATACCCCCAACGAAGAATTTGGTGCAGTTGCAGGTATTAGAATTGATCACAATAACTTATTTGGAACTTTTATAACTCCTAGGCTTAATCTAAGGTATGAGCCTATTAAAGGAACTGTTTTTAGATTCAGTGCAGGAAGAGGACAGAGAACTGCCAATATTTTCGCGGAGAACATGAGTGTTTTTGTAAGTGCAAGACAGGTAAATATCATCAATGCATTACCTGGTAAAGGGTATGGATTGAATCCGGAAATTGCTTGGAACAAAGGAATCAGCCTCGATCAAAAATTTAGATTGTTTAACAGA
>JBILRH010000061.1:0-10332 GCA_044372715.1 Sediminibacterium sp.
AACATAAATTGTATCGGGGAATGCGATCTGTTGCTCATCCAACATGGTTTGTTAAAAAAGAAGTGTACAATAGGGTAGGCCCTTTTAAACTCCATTTGAAAATTGGAATGGATTACGATTTAATGTGTCGATTAAAAGATGAGCCCTACGGGTATATCAACGAAACCATTGCTATATTTGATGATTCCGGTATCAGTACCAATAAATATCTCGATTCATTGAAAGAAAATATCCTAATTTATGAGTCCTATTTTGGCTTTTCTATTTTATGTAGGATTTGGCAATTTAGATTAAGTCTATTGCATAGAATTTTACAAACCCGAATTGGCAGATGGATGTTTGCTTTAAAATTAAAATTAATTAAATCTTAGCTACTTCAGTACAGCTAAAATTGTCTTTCCTTCAATATAATTCGATAAACTCTTAATGAATAATTTATATATAGGTCTAGGGATTAAACGCATTAGGGTTGAAATAAATGGGTTCTTCTTTTTGTAATAAATCATTTGAGTATTATACCACTCTTTAGCTTCGTACAATGGTGATACCCCAATGTATTCTGTATTTAAATGAAAGAATTTAGCTGTGTTTTCAATACTTTCTTTGTTCCATAGACCAGCATGATGCGGAGGGAGATTCAAAGTATGAAACTTGTCGTGTTTGAAAATAAAAGGGTTATTATTCGGAACTCCAAAAATGAATAGACCACCTGGTTTAAGACATTGTAAAGAGTTTTTGATAAATGAATTTACATCCGAAATATGTTCAAGTACTTGAAATGAACAAATTACATCAAATTCATTTTGATGATTTTTAGCAAAGTCTTCAATCAACTTCATTTTTACATCCAACCCTTTACTAATTGCTTCCGCCGCTGCTTTTTTATTTAATTCTATTCCTGTTGCTATCGCTTTTTTCTGAATACAACATTCGAGGAAGTATCCAGTAGCACAACCTATTTCTAATACTTTGTCGTTTTTGTTTATATATTTTAATGCTTTTTTATGCTCCCATTTATTTTTTGGATAATAATCAGCACTCAAATTCTGTAATTCTTGATAAAATTGGTCATCGCCCATACAATTAAATGGGCTATAATATCGATAATTTGTTAATGAGCATTTCCTTAATGTAACATTATTTATTCCAATGAAAAATCGCTCAACATTTAGCCCAATTTTTTTATATTGCTCAATTATCAAATTTGATGAAAATTCGTCAATCTCAATTGTAGTAGATTTTTTATCAACTGGGCTTAATTCTTCAATGTTGTTCATAAAACTTTATATTTTCAAGTATTTTTTTTATCATTTTTTGAGGCGAAATACTTTTGTATGGTATGTTTATCACAAACTCATACTTGTTTTTTACAATGGTGTCATCCAATAAATCATTTTCAATTTCATCGGGATAAACTGCAATAAAATGATCATGGATATCACTAGGGTAGGGTGCAAATCGCTTGTATTGTGAACCATTGAAAATGCCTGCAATAGGGCATTTTACCGCTGCTGCCAAATGAATAGAGCCTGTGTCTACAGAGAGTAATAAAGCAGACTTCGAAAAAACAGTTAATAATTCTGGAAGTGATGTTTTGGCAGTAAGGTTCAATAATGGATGCTTGTATTTTGATTCGAACTCGTCGGTATATTTTTTATCATTGTTTGAACCACATAGCGCAACCGTATATTGATAGTTGGAAAATAGTTCATTACAAACTTGTATGAATGCATCTACAGGCCAAATTCTTGCTGCACTTCTCGAACCCGGAAATACCACTATGTATTTATCGGGTAAATTAAACGACAAAGTGGGAAGTGTTGCTCGATCAATTGAAGAATCTGTGATATTGATTTGTTTTCCAATTATATATTCTACGAAATATTTGTTTCTAAAAAATTCAAAAATGGGTTGTTCTTGGTGATGGAATAAGCGATTGTACAATTTTTTGTCATAACCCAGTTCATAGGGTTTTACACTTTCTGTATTGGCTTCCATGCCTATATTGATTTTTGCTTTTGCAGCAATAACAAATGCGTCATCATTTCTCTTGTCTCTAGAAAATATGGGATTGATGGCTATTTCATAATTGGCTTGATACGTTTTTTGCAATAGTTGATATCTGTAGCCAAGCTCTTTTTTGAATTTGATTTTATCTACCCAAATAACTTGATTTACATAAGATTGATCAAATTGAGTAAACAGGCTTTTCCAACTACTATTTCCAATCAAGTGGATTTCATAATTCAAGCTTTTATAATGTTCTGCAATAGCGGGTAAACATTTACGCCAAAGCATATAATCTCCAATTTCATCGGTTCTAACAATGCATATTTTAGGCAAGCCTTTCTGCCTTTTGCCAAGAATAGCAAAGCGCAATACAATATCATATAAAATCCCTTTAATTCTATTCAACATGCTTAAAACGCTTTATCTTGCTGTTGTATTTAATATTTATGGTACCTGTTAATTTCAATCCTGGTATTTCACATCCTTTGTATTACATCCGTAAAGGGTTGTACCGCAAAATTAGCTTATACGCGCCACAAATGAGCGGTGATTTGCTCGATTTTGGTTGTGGTGAAAAGCCTTATAAAAGCCTTTTCACAAATGTTCAATCTTACACAGGCTTAGACTATGATAGCGAAGGGCATAATCATGCCAATGAAAGCATTGATGTGTATTACGATGGGGTTACCATTCCGTTTGAAGCCAATCATTTTGATTCAATCTTTACAAGCGAGGTATTTGAGCATGTTTTTACCCTGCCACAAATACTTCCTGAGTTGAATCGGGTATTAAAAATGGGGGGTAAAATCTTGATCACCTGCCCATTTAGTTGGGAAGAGCATGAGGTACCCATTGATTATGCTCGTTATACACAGTTTGCCCTAATTGATATGCTCGAGAAAAATGGGTTTAAAATACAAACGATTGATAAAAACGGCCATTTTTTGAGTGCATTACATCAGCTCTTTGTTTTGTATATCAGCGATCATTGGATACACAGAGTTTTCTTTTTTTCTCAATTTAATTTCTTTAAAAAAATAGTAAGACAAATAGTAGTTCCAGTAATGAATATCTTTTTCTCTATCGTTGAGCCCATTTTGCCCAAATCGGATAAATTTTATTTAAACACGATTATTATTGCCCAAAAATGTTCTTAAAAAAAATATTGTATACAGTATGTTCTGCTAATCATTTAGCCCATTGTAAAACAATGGCTGATTCTTTTATGCAGTTCAATCCTAGTTATCAGGTAATTATTGGGTTAACAGATAAAATCAATGAACAGTTTAGGGTTTCCGAATTTGAACCATATACAATTATTGAAGTAGGCAATTTGTCTATTTCATCATTTAAAGATATGGCTGAAAAGTATACTGTTATTGAACTCAATTGTGCCATGAAAGCCTTTGTTGGTAAGCATATACTAACTCATTATCAGCCTGATCTTTTGGTTTATCTAGATTCAGATATACTGGTTTTTGATTCTTTTAATCTTATTGAAAAAACATTATTAGAAAAGGATATTCTATTAACACCACATATTAATTCTCCTTACCCAAAAGATACATTTTTACCCAAAGAAAAAGACACGCTTCGTTCTGGTTTATACAATGCAGGATTCTTAGCGTTTAAGCCAAGTAACAATGTGGACGCATTTTTTAATTGGTGGATGTATCATCTAGAAAATGAGTGCTATTATAATTTTGCAGAAGGAATGGGGGTAGATCAATTGTGGTTGAATTTGGTTCCAAATTTTTTTGATGGAGTGGGGATATTGCTAGATCCGGGTGCAAATGTTGCATATTGGAATTTACATGAAAGAAGCATCGATTTAAGTGGCGATCAATATATGATTAACAATGAATTCCCATTGCTTTTTTTACATATAAGTGGCTATTCATTTGATCAACCCAATATGCTATCCCGTCATCAAAATCGATTTGATTTAGCTAGTCTACCATTGCTTCAAGAAATGTTGAATGAATACCGTCAATTGGTTAAAAACAATGGGTATGATCGATTTCATGCTATGCCTTGTGCTTATGCTAAGAAAATAAATAAATCTACTGGGCTGATGAAAACAATCAATCAATGGATTCGGCCTTTGGGTATTAAAATTGCCGATCTTTAAATTTGGTCTAGAATGGTTTTTCCAGATTTTGGCTTTGTTTTCTTTGGATTTTTCTTTTCAAATTCCAGTACTTCTTTGGGCTTTGTATTTTTGGGTACAATACTATCTGTTTTACTGGGTACTGCAATTTTTGAATCTTGTAATAAGGCATTTAACTCTTCTGCTGGATCTTTTAATTTATCCATAAAATATTCCTGAGTTTCAATAACATTACCTGTGCCAGGAACATAATACTTCCAAATTCCGTGTTTTAATGATCTGCCATCTGTTTTTACAATTACTTTTTCATATTTATTAGGATCTTTTAGGTCTTGCACATCAATGGTGTCAAATCCTTTATCCGGGTTTACTGCTCTCCAGCTTTCTTCGTGTTCTAACCCTGCAATCGTAAAATAGTAGCATTTGGCATTTTTATTGCCCCATTTAAAGTTTTCTTGTGCCAGCATATCGCCCATCAAGTTATAGGTTCTCCACAAGCCTTCTTTACGATCGTTCTTGTATACTCCCTCTTCTTCATATCCAGGTTCACCCCTTAGTTTAGGGTATTGATTGATCCATTTTCCTTGTTTTAATCCCTTCATGTCGGTGCAATTGAGGGTGTCTCCATTGGCCGTTAACCTGAATGTTTTACATTGGCATTTGGCATGGGTTGATAAAAAAAAGACTATAGTTAGCAATAGAAAGCGCATATTACTTACATTCGGTTACCGAAAATACATAAGTACCATGAGAAAAATCTTTTCTTTAATGTTAATTGTTGCTTGTAGCCAATTGTTTGCTCAAGTAAAACCAACAAACGCCAATGACCGATTAAAAACGATCGATCAACGTAAAACGCTTCAACAAAATTCAATTGCCAATTCCGCTAGTTTTAGAAATATTGGCCCAAATGTAATGAGTGGAAGGGTGGTAGACTTGGACGTAAATCCAGTTGATCCTACTGAGTTTTATGTTGCTTATGCAACAGGTGGGCTTTGGCATACCAAAAACAATGGTCAAAGTTTTGTTCCAGTATTCGATTCAACGGATATTATCACTATTGGCGATGTTGCTGTAAACTGGGCCAATAAAATGATTTGGGTAGGTACCGGAGAAGTAAATGCCAGTAGATCTACTTATGCGGGAATGGGGGTATACAAATCTGCCGATAATGGCAAAACTTGGCAATGGTTGGGTTTGCCAGAAAGCCATCATATTGGTAAGATTCAATTGCATCCTTCTGATCCAAACACAGCTTGGGTGGCGGCTTTAGGGCATTTATATTCGGCCAATAAAGAGCGTGGTGTTTATAAAACATCAGATGGCGGTGCAAGCTGGAAGCAAACATTGTATGTAGATGAAAATACTGGTTGTGTAGACTTAGATATCAATCCATCAAATCCGAACGAATTATATGCCGCTATGTGGTATAAAACCAGAAAGGCTTGGAATTTTGAAGAAAGCGGTAAAACCAGTGGAATATATAAGAGTTCTAATGGTGGAGAAAATTGGGAATTGATTTCTACTGCTTCAAGTGGATTTCCATCTGGAGATGGAGTTGGAAGAATTGGCTTGGCAGTTTATCCATCAAAACCCAATATTGTATATGCTGTGGTAGATAATAATTTTAGAAAATCCGCCACAACAACCGCTTTATCTGCTGATAGTACTCGTTATGTATTGGCCGATTTTAAAGGACTTAACAAAGACCAATTTGCAGCCTTAGATGATAAAAAACTGAATAGTTTTATAAAGTCTCCAAGAAATGGTATTCCCGCAAAGTATACTGCTGCTAGCTTAAAGGAAATGGTGGGGGCAGATAAACTTGCTCCTACAGCTATTTATGATTTTCTATTTGATGCCAATACAGCTTTGTTCGAAACACCAATCATTGGTTGTGAACTATATAGGAGCGATGATGCTGGAAAAACTTGGGTAAAAACCCATAAAGATCCAATCGGCATCTATAGTACTTATGGATATTATTTTGGAAAAGTATTTGTTAGTCCATCTAACGAAAGTAAAATTGTTTTAACTGGTGTTGGATTGCAAATGAGTTTAGATGGTGGAAAAACGTTTAAGACAATTGGTGGAGAGAATGTTCATTCAGATCATCATGTAATGTGGATCAATCCAAATAAAGAAACCCATATGATCAATGGTAATGATGGTGGTGCCAATATTACTTATGATAATGGAGAGCATTGGTTTAAAGCCAACACGCCAGCTGTTGGACAGTTCTATGGTATTGCAGTAGATATGGCAACACCTTATAATGTTTATGGAGGATTACAAGATAATGGAACCTGGTATGGTTCTAGTAAATCAATAATGAATTTAGATTGGACCGATAATGGAGAAAATCCTTTCAAAGGAATTGGTGGCGGAGATGGAATGCAGGTTCAAGTAGATTGGAGAGACAATAAAACGGTGTACAGTGGGTCTCAATTCGGAGCCTATTCTAGGCAAGTACTTGGCGCACCTGTTGTTGGTTTTCAGCGTGGCAAATCTGTTAGACCCTCAAGGGATTTAGGGGAAACAGCTTTGCGTTATAACTGGCAAACACCTATTTTAATCAGCAGACATAATCAAGATGTATTTTATTATGGAAGCAATAAGTTTCATAGATCATTTAATAAAGGCGATAGCACCGTTACAATGAGTGGAGATTTAACCACCAATCCAGATCAAGGTGATGTGCCGTTTGGAACAATTTGTACCATGAGTGAAAGTCCATTGCGTTTTGGATTAATTTACACAGGAACCGATGATGGTAATATTCATGTTACCAAAGATGGAGGGTATACTTGGACTTTATTGAATAATAAACAATTGCCTAAAGGATTATATGTAAGTAGGGTTTCAGCTAGTGCATTTAAAGAGGGACGTGTTTATCTTTCGTTGAATGGATATAGAAATGATCATTTCAATGCCTATGTATATGTGAGTGATGATTATGGTGCTAACTGGAAGCAGATTGCAAAAGATTTGCCTGCAGAGCCTGTTAATGTTGTAAAAGAAGACTTAGTAGATCAAGATATTATTTATGTTGGAACCGATGGTGGTTTGTATGTAAGTATTGATGGAGGTAATACCAGTATGATGTGGAATAAAGGTTTGCCATACAGCGTTCCAGTTCATGATATTGTTATTCATCCTCGCGATAATGAAATTGTGTTGGGAACTCATGGAAGAAGCATTTACATTGCTAAATTAGATGACTTGCGTAAAGCAAGTATGAAAAACAAAACGACTACTTCAAAATGAGTAAGACAAATTTATCAGGAGTGGAATAAGGCAGTTGATAAGGTAGAATAAAATTCACTTATTGATTTATTAATATCCAAATATCTTGGCCACCCAGTTTTTCTGGGTGGCTTTTTCCATCATAGTGCTTTTGAATAGTAAAATAGGGCGCTGCTAATTCTTTGAAATTTGAAGCCTTATTATAAGTGCTTACTAATCGGTGTCCTTTTTCATAATAATCATTGCTTTGCCAGCCTTTTGATTCGTAGTTGCTTTTTTCTAATGCACCCATGTTTTTCTCAAAAAAAGATCCATGCGAAGAAACAATAACAACAGCTCCTGGTTTGGTAATTCTGTGCAATTCTCTTAGCCAAAACAATTGCTCTTTGCCCTCAATATGTGTGAATACGGATATGCCAAAAATAAGGTCAAATAACTTAGATGGATAGGGGAGTTGTTCATCTTCTATACAGTCAAATAGTACATGATCAATATGCTTTCTGCACCAGTTGATTCTTTGTTGATTAATGTCTGCCCCATAGCAAATAGTTTTTGGTAAAAAAGCGGGAATATGTTGAATCACTCTCCCAACACCGCAGCCCCAATCGAGTATATGCAATGGTTCATTTAAAAGAAAGGGTTTGCTCCATTGAATCATTTCTTTTGCAGCCATTTGCCCATCTGAAAAATACAGTGCATAGTCTAGCTTAAATGTTTCAAATAAATCTCGATCTGAGGGGATTGCTAAGGCCGGATGCGATTTTCTAAACAAGGAATTCTTAATGATATACCTGATTTGCTGTAATCGGAAATATAGTAAGCTAAACCCCTTGCTTGCATTTAAACTTTCAACTATTTTTTTAATTGCTTTTTTCACTGATAGCATACTGTATGCGTAAATATAGCAAATAAAAAATGCCCCCATTAAGTGTTTAACTTTTTGGGGGCAGTATATATCAGCGCCTTTTATTAAAAAATGATTATGTGTTATTGTTTCTCAGGAACTAATATACCACCAATGATATTTTTCCCATCAAATAAGAGGGCAGCTGTTTTTTTAATGTCTGTAACTGTTACTTCATTTACGATTTTTTCGTAGTTTAAAGTTCTTTGAGGGTCTTTGTCGCTGAAATAAATTCCTTGAAGAGTGCCAGTCCAAAAATTGTTCTCTTTCATATTAACCGTGTACTTTTCTAAAAGCGATTTTTTTACTTTATCCAAATCTTTTTGCTCTGGTCCATTGGCTTTTATTTTTTCAATTTCTTCAGCAGCTGCTTTCTTTAATTTATCTACATTTTCAGGTCCGCATGGTAATTGGAGGCCGAATATATAATTGTTGTATGGATACTTTTGAACTGTTCCACTAATCCCGCCACTGTAAATGCCTCCTATTTTTTCTCTTAAATCTTCTATGATTTTAATGTTTAAAATCTCTGATAATATGTCTGCTTTAAATGCTAAATCTTCGGTATATGGAACTTCTCCTGAATAAATATTTAAAATAAAACTCTTTTGTTCCTTACCCTTGTAAACAGTAAAGTCTTTTACTCCTTTATTAACTCTTACTCCATTGTCTCCTATTTTGCCAATACCACCCTTTGAAGGTAAACTTCCAATATAAGTAGCTAATAATGGCTTCATTGCTTCTACATCAATATTACCAACCATAATGAATGTAAAATCGTTTGCATCAGAAGTAAGCTCTTTATAAATGGCTATTGATCTTTCAAAATTGATTTTATCATAATTAGCAGGTTTGGGAATTTGAGTAGGTGCAAGTGGATTTCCATCATATAAAACCTTGTAAACAGAATCTAGGAAAGCAAATTGAGGGTCGGCAGACATAAATTGCATTTGTGTTTTCTGTTTATCTCTCCAAGCGGTGAAAAGTGCTTCGTCTTTTCTTGTATTGGTGAAATTCATGTAGAGTAATTGAAACATAGTTTCAACGTCTTTTATGGAGCTTCTACCACCAGCACTTACATTTATAGCACTGAGGCCAACACTTGCTGATGCTATTTTGCCTGCTAAAAATTTTCTTAAATCTGTTGGACTGAAATCTCCAATTCCCATTTGTTGAATGATGGTTGTGGCATTCTCAGCACTGTATTTATCTTCTAGGCTATAAGTATTAATTCCTCCCTTTTTAAATCCAGTTAAGATAATTTCGTCTTGTTTATAATTGGTAGGCTTTAAAACAACTCTAGTGCCATTACTGTATTGCAATTCAGTAATTCCCAATGTTTCATTTTTGGTTTCTTTTACCAAAGTACCAGGAGCTGGTTTTGATTTTAATAAACTTGTTGCAATCGATTTTTCTTCATAGGCTTTAATAGGTGCTTTGCTAATATTTTCAATAGCAGCAAGCAAAGAAGCACTAGTAGGGATGGGGGTTTCAGATTTTTCTGGGCCTTGAACACTTGCGAAGAATTTTTCATTTTGCTTCAACTCGTTGGCAATAGCATTTACTTCTTGTAATTGAATGCCTGATAAAAGCACTTGCGCATATTTATATTCAGTCTCTATTCCAGGAGCAGGTTCTTGTTCTAAAAAATGACGAATATATTCTTCAATAATTTCATCAGAGCCTGTTTTGTCTCTGTTATTATAACTTCTTTCAATGGAAGCCAATTGAGATTTTTTAGCTCTTTCTAATTCACTTTGTGTAAAGCCAAATTTCTTTACTCTTTCTACTTCTGTGATGATTGCATTCAATGCGGTATCAATTCCTTTTTTACTAGGGATTGCTACATTAATAAATCCTTCATAACCTCTGGCTTCAGAGCCAAAGCCAGCACCTGCTCCAATGAAAGGAGGATTGGTGCTTTGGGCCAGTTCGCTCATGCGTTGGTTGAGCATTGAAGTAAACATGTTTTTAATCAACGTTTCTTTTCTATAATCGCCAATGGTAAGTTCTGTTTTTGAAGGAACTGCTCCATAGTTCAACTGAATTCTAAAATTGGTGG
>JBILRH010000063.1:0-10076 GCA_044372715.1 Sediminibacterium sp.
TCAGGACATTCTCCTGCTAAACATGCAGACAGCATTAGATACTTGCTTACAGACCAAGTAAAACAAAATGTTGTAACAAAAACATTGAGTCGTTTAGCCCAAATTTTATTGATCAAGAAAAATAGTAGGCTAAGACCGCCAGTAAAAAAAATAAAAAGACCTGGTCTTCCAAAATTGGTTCCTCTAGTATGAAAACCAGAAATAGTTAATTGTTTGCTTTCTATTATTACCCAAGGGAAAAAACATGATCCAAGAACAACCAATGCAAGCAAGAATCCGACAATTTGAGAATGTTTCATTTAATTAATTATCTTACAAATATAACTTAAAAGTTGTTGAGCAATTTAATCTCATTTCGGTACAATAAAACGCGTCCATCATTTTCTAATTGTTTTAATAAACGAGATATGACCACCCTTGATGTAGCCAATTCATCGGCTATTAAATAATGCGATGCTTTGACCACACTAGAACCTGTAATTTGTTTTTTTTCTCGTAAGTAAGCGATCAAGCGCTCATCTAATTTATGAAACGCAATGGACTCGATATTTTTGAGTAATTCCAAAAAACGTTCGTTAAAACTTCGCATAATATAATTCTTCCAACTTGGATATTTACACAACCACTCTTCTAACTTAATATGCGGTATGGCCAATAGTTCAACATCTTCTTCTGCTATTGCTTTTACTTCGCTTTTTTTTGCTTCAACACAGCAACTATACGCCATAGAACAACTCTCATTGCTAGATAAATAGTACAGTAGTAATTCTTTGCCCTGTTCGTCCTTTCTAAGTACTTTAATGGCACCTTTTAAAATCAGCGGCATAGATCGAATATACTTTCCGTAATCCATAATAAGGTCGCCTTCTTTGAACTGTTTGATTTCGCCAAACTGATACATTTCAGTAACTAATGCCGGTTCAAAAATCAAATCAAATGGTGTAGCATTTCTGTTCATGCTTAAAAATGATAGTTGAGCACAAAGTTATAGAGAACCATGTTTACTTTATTGATCTCGTATTTAGCTTGTTGATATAATTCTCCCTGATTCATTTTACCTACGATCAATAATTGTGCATCCAAGCCTTGAAAAAAACCTACAAAAGCATATCGGATATCTGCGTTGATTTGAATAAAGGAAGGCAACCCGTATTTATTCAAAGTAGTATTGTTAACATCAGGTAACTTAAAATAGCCTCCAGCTAGATTTAGTTTAATCCTTTTCTGAGGGATCGTGTATCCAGCTTTTGCAACAATAGCACTCACATCACCAAAGCCCTCATTTCTTTCTCGTGGCAAAAAAGTAAAAAATGGATCTCTGCCCCACTCTCTTGGCATTAAATACCTTCCCTGTTTTGTAATTCTGTTATAATTCAATGACAGATCCCATACAGCAGTTTTAAAACCAGCCTTTGCTCCAAAACTAAAAGCGCCGTTATCCTTATCTATGTAGCGTTTAGCAGGATCTGCATTACCCCCATTTTTTAAAGCGTGTTGTTTAACCAATTGTAATGCCGTATAAAATTGATGCTCCTTTTCATTGGTTGGTATGGTATAATCCAGTTGTAGTAAAGTAGTATTAAAAACATTGGGTACCAATAAGTTCCAAGCATGCAAAGTGGTATTTTTAACCGGTTCAAAATGAATGGCCGCTTGTATTAAGTTATTGGCTTCCACATGACCAGGATAGCCAGATTTTGTTCCATCGGTATTGAGCCCAGCAGGATAGACTCCTATCGATTCTCCTACTCCATACCATTTTACTGTTCCTCTTGGTGAAATAGCATATAAAAGTCCTCCTTCTATTTTTGTTTTTGGTATATCGTTTAAAACTAGCCAAACACCATCTACCCCAGTTGGCCTCATTCTTCCATCTTGAAGATTAATAAAGGGTGTGTTGATCAATTGTCTGCCAAAAGTGATCGAAGATTTTTTGTAATTATATTTTAGATAAAATTCTTCTAATCGATCAAGGTCATTGGTGTTTGCTGGATCTGCAACGTCAAACAATGGTGTTTCATATCTGCTGGTTTGTCCTGATTGAGGATCTTTTTTGGTTAGGTCGGAAGAACCAATATTAAAAATATAAAATCCACTGACAGCAAATTGAAATCCTTTAAATTTTGCTGTTTCATAGCGGATACCACCGCCTACTGCATTAGCATAAAAATCAGTAAGTGTTTTTGCATTATCCGTTGCCATAAAAAAATACCTGAAATGACCATTTACCCTGCCCGATTTAAAAGCGTATAACAATGAACTAGTATCCAATATATTTTCTTGTTTACCCTTCCACATATCTGGCTTAGCAGTAATTTCTTGGTGTTGAGCAAAAGATAGATTACACCATAGCAATAAAGCAATGGTTGTATAAAAAAATTTCATGTTTATTTACTTATTTATTCATTAGCGGAATGTATAATCCACTCCAGTTACTTGTGTAAGTAAGGTTTCAGGAGCATCCAAAATGATGGCGTTCTTTTCTGGACTAGGTGTTACAGGTGAATTATTTTTTAAATAATCAATCATAGTACTATGCAAGGTAAAAGGCGTATTCTTCGGATTCTTCACATTCCTCATTCTACACAACATATCAACCGGATCTCCATCTCTCTCACAAGCACAGATAGTATATGTTTTGTTTAGGTCTATCAAATCATTTCCTACTTTAATTTCTTTTACGCGTTTGCCTTTATCGGCAAATGCCTCAAATTTTACAGTCATTCCTTTAAACTTAACCACCCATCCACCAAAGCGCTCATCTGCGTCTTTAGCAAATACATTATTTAATTCTTTCTCTAACCAATCCAATAATTGCTTTCCAGTGACAGCACCAGTTCTTACCGTACTATCAACAGGTAGCATATCAAAAATGAATCCTTCCGTGATGGGAATATTTCCTGTTGAGTCTGGAGTTGTTCTTGGTGGACAAAACCTAAATCCATTAGACAATACAATATCCATTTCTGGTAACTTCCATTTGATTGCGTTTAGGATGAGTGTATCAATTGGATTTTCCACTACAAAATATCGGTATAATGGAATCGTACTATACCCAGCTATGGCATAAATTTGATTGGTGAAGGGTTGTTCGTATTGATTAATCAAAGCGGTCATTTTTTTATCCGCTTTATAAACACCAGCATTTACTTCGTCTAAACTGTATACATCATCGATCAATTTACCATCTTTAAAACTCAATTCGAGCCTACCAACAAAGGAACCAAATGCACCTGGCTCTACTACTTTTGCATATTTACAAACTATAGGATTTCTAACTCGTTCATGTGTATCTCCCCCTAAAATATAATCTACACCTGCACATACAGGTTGATTGGCTAAATGCAATTGCTGTGATAATCCAAGATGAGCAATCACCATCACTGCAGCGCATTGTTCTTGATTTCTCAACACATCTACGTAATGTGCCAGATTCTCTTCTGGTTTAGTATATATAATTCCTTTGCTGTAATTTGGGGATTGTCTTATTGGAACCAAAGGATCTGTATATCCAATAAATCCTATTTTAATTCCATTAGAATGCCAAATATGATATGGAGGAAAAATCAATTCACCTTTTTTTCCATCACCCAAATCATGAAACATATTAGCACAAACCTTTGGTGCATGTAAAGCTCCCAACAAAGTTTGCATGGCTTTTTTATAATAAATCACTTCCCAATTTCCTGGCAAATACAAATCATAATTCAATGCATTCAAAATAGGCACCATCGCTTTACCCAACGTTTTTACAGACAACTCACTCCCCTGAAACATATCCCCAGTATCAATCAAAAAACTATTCGGATTTTTCTTTTTTTCCTTTGTTAAATAATCTGCAATATGTGCATAGCCCCCTGTTTTTCTAAATACCGACTTCCCATTTTCCCAAAATAATTCATCATGAGGATGTACTTGACAATGAACATCTGTGGTCTGTAAAATGGTTAAGATAGTAATATCGCTTGCATCGTTCCTATGATTATCTTCTAGACTACTTTCTGCTGCAGCTACATTACTTAATCCAGTTGCAGAAACTAGCCCTACCCCACTTAATGCACCAATTTGTTGAATGAATTTTCTTCTATTCTTAATCATAGAAATTATTTTTTTGCATTCGATGCAATAGGTTTAAATGGTCCGTATTTATGTTGTTTTTCAGGAAATGTATCAGCATATGGTCCAAAAGGATGATCAATGGGCTTCTTTGAAATATCAGGCCAATCATTAGGAACATTCATATGTGGACGTGATTGCGCTAATACATAAGCTGAAACATCCCAGGCCTCTTCATCCGTCAATTGTGGGTTTTCATGCGTAATACCTAAAGGCATATTGTACTTTATATATTTAGCAAAATTAGAGATACGGTAAAGTCCTGCACCATCATTAAAACTATGCTTGCCCCAAAGTGGAGGAAAACTGTATTCTATATTATCTGCTTGTAAAACACCTTCTCCATTAGATTGATGACAACTTTGGCATTTGGTTATATAAACCGCTTTGCCTTTTGTAGGGTCAGCTGCCCTATCTAAAAAAGCCATGTCTTTTAATCCAGAACCTAAGGCACGTTCTCCTTTTGTAACATTGGATCCAATATGATTGATATAAGCTAGGATCGCTTGCATTTCTTTACTTGTTGTATCCAATGCTTTACCATTTAAACTTCTTTCAAAACAATCATTCACTCTTTTATAAATATTTTCAGAGCTGCCACTTCTGGCTCTGAACTTTGGATAAGTAGAAGCAACAGAACCATAATTATTCCCAAATGCCATAGTACCTGCCTGCAAGTGACAGTTTTGACAATTTTGACCGTTGGTAATTTGTAAAACAGAACCATTTGGTCCCAAATATTTTGCAGTATGTGCAATCAACTCTTTTCCATAGTTTACTTGTTCTCTCAAAGTTGGATCAGTAACTGCATCCAAGGGAGTAGGTTGCCAATATGATATAGTTGCATCATTGGTTTTTTCTTTAACTAAAACAGATTCAGGTAAAGGAGGTGTTATTGCTATTTTATTTGCAGGTTTAAACCAAGCAACAATGCTATCTGCGTTGTACATGACCAATGGCAATAAAATAATAAATACAACCAGCACAATTATCAAATTCAACATTCGCTGAATCATTCTAATTAAACTTTGCTCTTTTGAGTTTGAATCAGTTGGTTCCATTCTAATTGTGTATTTAATTAATGAGGTAGTTTTTTCATGAAAACACCATATAGATAAGTACCAACTATAGCAAAAAAGAGAACCACAGTCATAGACAAAAATCCATACCCAATATTAACTACCATCGGACCAGGGCAAGCACCGCTTAATGCCCAACCTAACCCAAATATGCTTCCTCCTGCTAAGTACCTAATAATTGATTTGTCTTTAGGAAAAAACAAAATAGGGTTACCATGAAAATCCCTGATTTTAAATTTTTTGATCAATGCAACGCCAATAACACCAAGCGTAACTGCAGTTCCAATAATCCCATACATATGAAATGCCTGAAATCTGAACATTTCTTGAATCCTAAACCAAGAAATGGCTTCTGATTTAGCCATGACTATTCCAAATACAATTCCTAACAATAAAAATTTAATCAACTTCATTATTTAAAAAATTAAAGGCATGATAAAATAAGTCATAACTAATCCTCCAATAAAAAATCCAATAACCGCAATCAAAGAGGGTAATTGCAAATTAGACATCCCGCTTATAGCATGCCCAGAAGTGCATCCTCCAGCATATCTAGATCCAAAGCCTACCATCAATCCACCAAATGCTAAGATCAAAAATCCTTTTATACTGAATACAGCATCCCATCCAAATAATTCTGCAGGCTGCAATGATACCGGGGCCGCAATACCCATTTTATTTAGGTCACTAATGGTAGCAGCTGAGATTTGCACTGCACCGCCATCAGATAAAAATTGAGCAGCAATAAAACCGCCAATGATCGAACCTATTAAAAACACCAAATTCCATATTTGTGCTTTCCAATTAAAATCAAAAAATTTAGTTCGCTTGCCTAAGCCAGCTGCAGCACAGATGGTGCGTAAATTGGAAGAGAATCCAAATGATTGTCCAAAATATAATAGAAAGAACATGATGCTTGCTATCATGGCTCCAGAGAACCACCAAGACCAGGTTTGAGTAATTAATTCACGCATATGATATTCGATTATTTAAGTTGAAAAGAAATGATTGGTTTAAATAAATGATTGATCAATTTTTCTGTTGCACTTTGGTGAAGCATACCTCCTTTACCATGTGTGCCAATACAGATCATATCCATGTTATTCATTTGATTAAAATGAACAACCCCATTTTCTATATCTTTATCATGGATAACATGACATTCAAAATGTTCAATTGAGTTTAAGTTGGCAAACTGCTTCATATTTGCTTCAATGGAAGCTTTTTCGGAAATAACATCACCCGAGATGATTTGTAATAAATGCAATGTTGGATTAAATGCTTTTAAGATCTTATGCATTAATTTAAAATTCTCTGCAGTAGGCTTAGAAAAATCATGTACCAATAATAAATGATTGATGCTTAGATCAGATCTATCGCACATCAATGATAAAACAGGTACAACAGAATTTCTGGCTACCATTTGCGTGGAAGTTCCAGATATTTTTTCTTTAAATCCCCAAGCTCCTTTAGTACCCATTACTACTAGATCCATTTTAGCCTCAGCAGCATAATTAACTATCGAATCAGTGGTTTTACCCAATATCAAATGAGTTTGAATTGCTGCTCCATAAAGATTTTTTAAATCATCTAATTTTCTTTCTGCAATTTCCTTTTGCTTTTCAACATAAGTAACATCTATTTCGCCACAGGTGCTAATATTACCTGCATTATCCATTGAAACAGTATCTGGTACTGCCAATACATGTAAAAAATGAATCTCCGTTTTTATTTTCTGATCTAGATTTTTAACCATTAAGTAAGCAAATTCTGCTTGTACAGAAAAATCGGTTGGAATTAAAATTTTCAAAGTTTCCATCTAAATATTTTAGGTTAGTGAACAAATTGAGCAACATTTTGCCATGTACCGCCATTGATTACATTTTTAAAACCTTGCTGCTCTAGCAAAGTTTTAGCCATACTGCTTCTGTTTCCACTTCTGCAAAAAACAATGATATTTTGCTTATCACGGAATTATGCGATTTCCTTTGTAAGATTATCCAAAGGAATATTAACAGAGCCTTTAACATGACCATCCGCAAACTCTCCCGGACTTCTAACATCTACTAAAAATGCGCCTTGCGCTACAACGGATTTAAGGTCTACCGAGGAACCTCCTCCAAATAATTGACTGAATATACTCATGACTTATTTTTTTAAATTGTTATAAAATACTTACTAATCCTGCTTTGGGAACCACCCCCTCTTTTTCTCCAAACAGGCTGCCCATTTTTAAAAACAATTAAAGTGGGCACTCCCTATACTTGATACTATGTAATAAGCACCTTGTGCTAAACATTCGGTATAAATTTGCTCGATTTTCATAGCCCCTATTTTACGCCATCTCACATTAATTAACTACTGGCTCGCCTGCATTAACCCATTCATTCATGCCTGCAGAATAATTTACAATATTGTTGAACCCATTTTTTGCAAGAATGGAATATGCTATAGAAGCCCTGTCGCCACCCTGACAATGAATCATCACTTTTTTGCTCTTACTTATTTTATCTAATTGATTGGGCAATGTTCCAACAAATACATTGTCTGCTCCTTTTATATGACCACTATTATATTCTGCAACTCCTCTCAAATCAATTGTCTGAACAGATGGGTTACTGATCAAAGACTTTGCTTCAGCCAAATCAATTACTGTTGCTTTTTCAAGTACTCCACCAGACTTGGTATACTCATCTACAGAAGGTAAATAACCAGCTATATTGTCCAAACCAATTCTCATTAATTTTCTTGTTAAATCGTCTAACATAGATTCATCGGCTAATAACATAAATGGTTCATCATAAGTTAAGAACCAACCTGCCCATGTAGCAAAGGAATTATTTCCTTGAATATTTAAACTACCAGGAATAAAACCTGCAGCAAATTCTGTTTTATTTCTTGCATCTAATAGCTTGATTCCCTTGGCCATATTGGCATTCACTTCCTCAATGGAAAGTTTTTTTAACTTAGGAACTGCTGTTAGCAAAGGACGATCCACTTTATTAAGATGCTTCATTTTTGCAAAATACTTTGGTGGTTCTGGTTGATCAGCCAATAGATATTTTACAAATCCAGTTTCATCAGTTGGATATTGAAATGCCCAGTTACGCGCTTTTTCATAACCCACAGTTGTACTAGGAACTGATCCCAAAGCTTTACCACAAGCCGAACCAGCACCATGGCCTGGCCATACTTGAATATAATCTGCTAAAGCATTGAATTTATTAATGCTTTGATACATTTGTTTTGCGCCCATGGCTTGAGTACCGATCATTCCTGCAGCTTTCTCTAATAAATCGGGTCTGCCAATATCTCCAACAAAAACAAAATCACCTGTAAACAACATCACTGGTTCATTACTAGCTGGATGATCTGTCAATAAAAAACTGATACTCTCTGGTGTATGACCAGGCGTATGTAATACTTTGAAACTCAAGTTTCCCAATTTAATTACATCATTATTTTTTAATCCAACATGTGGAAACTCATATTCCCATCCTGCTCCACCTTCGTCTGACAAAAACAATTGAGCACCAGTTAATTGAGCCAACTCTCTTGAACCTGCTAAGAAATCTGCGTGTATATGTGTTTCAAAAATATGTGTGATTGTCATATTATTTGCCTTCGCAATTTCTATGTAAGTATCAACATCTCTTTTAGCATCAATTACAGCGGCAACGCCTGCTTTTTGACATCCGATGAAATAACTTGCTTGTGCTAAACTTTTGTCGTAAATGTGTTGAAAAAACATATGAATTTATTTTTTTAGTTTTTAAAATGATAAAGCAAATATCAGATATTGCTATTCCTTGTTTGGTAACATTTGTTGCATTTAGTGGCCTACTCCTGAAGGAAAAAATAATTCCTTAAAAATGATATAGATACCCATTATCAATACAAACCATCCAAAAGCTTTTTTAAGTTTTTCACCTGGTATTTTTTTAGATAAAAGAATGCCGCCAAAAATACCCACCACTGCAAATGATGTGAAAGTGAGCAATAATTTCCAATCAATTACTTGAGCTCCCTGCAAATCGCCAGTGAAGCCTATCAATGATTTTGCAGCAATAATAAATAGTGAAGTTCCTACTGCTAATTTCATCGGCATTTTGGCCAATAAAACCAATGCAGGAATGATCAAGAAACCGCCTCCTGCGCCTACCAATCCTGTAAGTACCCCAACAATTGCACCTTCTAATAAGATCATTGGGTAATTGTAAACCATTATTGAAGATTCCTCATTTGCTGATTTTTTACCCGGCCTAATCATACTAACAGAAGCAAGTATCATTACCAATGCAAATAATAACATCAATGCAATTGGCTTTGTTATAGCCAACCCTCCAATAGAAACCAATTCAGCAGGTATCAAAGGCACCACCCATAAACGAGTGGCATATACGGCTGCAATCGATGGAATTCCAAAAATGAGCACTGTTTTAAAGTCAACTCTTTTTTGTGTTGCACTTTGAATACCGCCTACTAAAGCAGTTGAACCAACTATAAACAATGAATAAGCAGTTGCCAATACTGGATCAACCCCCATTACATAAACTAAGATTGGAACTGTTAAAATTGATCCTCCACTACCTATAAGACCCAATGAGATACCAACTAAAGCTGCAAGTAAATAACCTACTATTACCATTGATTATAATTTAGAGCACAAAATTGCTGAATGAAAAAAGAAAAAATGGTTACAAAAGTTACATTAAGGTAAAAAAAAAGGATTACCTATTTGGTAATCCTTTTAAGAGGTCCCGAGCGGATTCGAACCGCTGTGGAAGCTTTTGCAGAGCTCTGCCTAGCCACTCGGCCACAGGACCATTATTTGGACTGCAAAAATAGCATAAACTAAGTAATTTTAAAATTCTAAATAGT
>JBILRH010000186.1:0-2578 GCA_044372715.1 Sediminibacterium sp.
TTGGAGAGCTGTTTTTGATTTCGCTGCAGCTTCTGTAATGCTATTTCCGTAGGAAGTTACTGCTAAAACCCTGCCACCATTTGTTAAAATTTGCTCATTCTTTAAAATTGTACCAGCGTGAAATACAATACTGTCTTTCATTTCAGCTATTTCTGCGTCTATAGTAATAGGCTTGTTTTTTTCGTAATCTCCAGGGTATCCTCCACTTACTGCCATTATTGTTGCCACAAAACGTGGGTCGAAAGAAATATTGGCGTCTTCGAGGGTTCCATTGTCCATGGCAGCAAATAAAGCCACAAGATCGGTTTCTAATCTTGGTAAAATCACTTCGGTTTCAGGATCTCCCAATCTGCAGTTATATTCAATAACATAGGGGGTTCCATCTACATTCATCAAGCCAAAAAATACGATTCCATGGTAAACCAAGTTTTCATCAGATAGCCCTTTAATGGTAGGTTTTATAATGGTTTCTTCTACCTTTTGCATGAAATGATCATCCATAAACGGTACCGGACTTACGCAACCCATTCCTCCTGTATTCAGTCCTGTATCACCTTCTCCTATTCGTTTATAGTCTTTTGCATGGCCAATAATATGGTAATCTGAACCGTTGGTAAGTGCAAATACACTTACTTCGATTCCTTTTAAAAACTCCTCAATCACTACTTTTTCGCTGGCTGCACCAAATTGTTTCCCTTGAATCATATCAGAAAAACTGGCCAATGCCATTTCGGTGGTTGTGGCAATTACTACTCCTTTTCCGGCTGCCAACCCATCTGCTTTTAAAACCACTGGTAATGAGTGTTGCTGTATATAAGCTTTCCCTTCCTCGAAATTGGCTGCTGTAAATTCGGCATATCCGGCAGTAGGAATGCCATGCCTTTGCATAAACTGCTTACTAAAAGCCTTGCTGCCTTCTAATTGTGCCGCTTTTGCAGATGGCCCAACTACAATTATGTGTTGTAGATCGGGGTCTGCTTGAAAAAAATCATAAATTCCTTTTACCAGAGGCTCTTCCGGTCCTACAACCAACATATCAATACCATTTGCTAAACAACTGGATTTAATCGATTCAAAATCAGTTACGGAAACAGATAAATTAGTTCCAAATGCAGCTGTACCAGCATTTCCAGGAGCTATAAACAATTGATCGCAATGATGACTTTGTACCATTTTCCATGCTAAAGCATGTTCTCTACCTCCCGAACCAAGTAATAAAATATTCATGAAATATAAATTGACTGCGAAAATAACCCTTGCTTTTCACTTTTATTACTATTTTGGGTGATTAACGTAAATGATTGCTATGAATGAGAAGTCTGTTTCTATAGCTCATCCAAAGGGGCTGTATGTTTTGTTTGCTACAGAAATGTGGGAAAGGTTTAACTACTATGGCATGCGTGCTGTTTTAGTGCTTTTTATGACCAAAGCTTTACTCTTTGATAAAGTTTTTGCATCTAATCTTTATGGATCTTATACCGGATTGGTATACTTAACCCCGCTTTTAGGAGGATATATTGCCGACAGGTATTGGGGCAATAAGCGATCTATTATTGCGGGAGGGTTGATTATGGCTATTGGAGAATTCATTCTTTTTTTCTGTGGATCGCTTTATAGTTCTAATCCAGAACTATCATCCTGGCTTTTCTTTTCTGGCCTTGGATTTATGATTGCAGGGAATGGTTTTTTTAAACCCAATATTTCTTCTTTGGTTGGTCAATTATATGCCAAGGGCGATAAGCGAACCGATTCGGCATATACCATTTTTTATATGGGCATTAATGTGGGGGGAGCAATCGGGCCTTTTGTTTGCGGATTAGTTGGCGACACAGGAAACCCCGCAGATTTTAAATGGGCATTTTTAGCTGGAGGTATTGGAATGATTATTAGTGTAATTACATTAAAAATTTTACACAATAAATATGTATTAGATCCTGCAGGAAAAACACTTGGTTTAACACCGCCCAATGTGCCTAAAAAAATGCTTCAACCCATTTTTATGGTTCTAGGATTATTGTTGTTTTCTTTTTTAACCATAGGATTAATTTATACCGATGCAAAAGTTTTCAGTTATCTATTTTATTTATTAATTGCATGTATTGTATTTATTGCATTCATTGTTTTCTCTGATAAAACTTTAGATGCATTAGAGAAGAAAAAAATTGCTGTCATTTTTGTGGTGTCCTTTTTTGTAATCTTTTTTTGGAGTGCTTTTGAACAAGCAGGGGCATCACTTACCTTTTTTGCTGAGGAACAAACCCAGCGTCAATTGGGTTCTTTTTTGGTTCCTGCCAGTTTTTTTCAATCATTGAATTCGATTTTTGTAGTTGCGCTTGCGCCTTTATTTGCATGGCTCTGGTTAAAGTTAGGAAAGCGCGAACCTTCTTCTCCAACAAAAATGGCAATGGGATTATTTTTATTGTCAATCGGTTATTTATGGATAGCATTTGGCGTAAAAGATGTTCAACCAGGTATAAAAGTGAGCATGATTTGGCTAACAGGAATGTATGCTATGCATACTTCGGGCGAATTGTGTTTATCGCCGATTGGATTATCATTGGTTAACAAATTGGCTCCT
>JBILRH010000064.1:0-9930 GCA_044372715.1 Sediminibacterium sp.
GTGCATTACGAAAAGCCAGTTCCTCCCGAACCCATTGTTGGCGAAGGCATTGAAGTAAATTTAGGAAATAGCGAAACAGGATATGGCGATATTGCACCTCAGGCACCTGGACAATCCGCTGAAAAAGTAGCCGAAAAATCTACTCCAATTAAAAATGAAAGCCCTGAAGCTATTCAACCTATTCAAAATGCATCTGAAGAAGATATAGCCGTAAATAATAAAAAAAATACAATAACCAATAGCAAACCATTGGTTGAATCAAAACCAATTCCTGCTCCTACCCCAAAAGCCGTATTCAAAGCAAGCGATAACAAAGGGCCAGGGGGCAATAATGCAGACTCTTACAATGGCATAAGAAATCAAGGCATTGCAGGTGGCAAGGGCGATCAGGGTAACCCAAATGGCAACCCCAATTCAGATAGCTATACTGGCAATGCATCCAGTGGAAGAGCAGGCACTGGTGGCGTAGCCATTAGAAGTGGTTTAGATGGAAGAAGAATAACCAAGTTGCCTGCTTTTGAAGATGATTTTAATGAAAATGCTAAAGTGGCTGTTGATATTACTGTTGACCAAACAGGCAATGTAATTGCAGCAATTATTAATCCTAAAGGAACCACCACTACCAATAGTAATATTCGCAATATTGCATTACGCAAAGCAAGAACACTTAAACTCAATGCTGCAGATTCCGAAGAACAAACCGGAACATTGGTATTTGAATTTAAACTGCGTAATTAATTTAATTGCATCTTTGCAATGCCATGACCTACCAAGAAACGGTTGAATATCTTTTTAATAAACTGCCTATGTTTAGCAGACTAGGTGCAGCAGCCTATAAAAAAGATTTAACCAATACC
Organism: Sediminibacterium sp.; assembly: GCA_044372715.1. Taxonomy (GTDB): domain Bacteria; phylum Bacteroidota; class Bacteroidia; order Chitinophagales; family Chitinophagaceae; genus Sediminibacterium. Next base: position 858 of record JBILRH010000064.1, read on the forward strand.
ATTTTACTGTGCGAAGCAATAGGCAACCCGCAAAAAAAAATAAAAACCATTCATGTTGCGGGCACTAATGGCAAAGGTAGTACCAGCCATATGCTAGCGGCCATTTTGCAGACTGCAGGTTATAAAACCGGACTATATACTTCTCCTCATTTACATGATTTTAGAGAAAGAATTAAAATCAATGGTGAATTATGTACCGAAGAATTTGTAATTGGCTTTACCGAAAAAATTCAACCTCAAATTGAAAAAATCGAACCTTCTTTTTTTGAGATCACAGTGGCCATGGCATTCGATTATTTTGCACAAGAGCAAGTAGATATAGCTGTTATTGAAGTTGGTCTGGGAGGAAGATTAGACAGCACCAATATTATTGAACCGGAGATCAGCATCATTACCAATATTGGATGGGATCATATGAATTTATTGGGCAATACACTCGAAGCTATTGCAGGAGAAAAAGCGGGTATTATTAAACCATATATACCCGTAATCATTGGAGAAGCAATTGCCGAAACAAAGCCTGCATTTGATGCAGCAGCAATCAATAGCCCAATTATTTATGCCCAAGAAAAAAGGTATATGAGTGATTGGATCAATGAAGATCACCATTTACGCATTACCGTAGTAGACAAAGAAAAAAATGAATACGAATCATATCTACTTGATTTAACAGGATTGTATCAGGCAAAAAATTTGATCACTGTTTTAGAAGCTTGTACACAATTAATAAGACTGGGATGGAATATCAACAAGCCATGCATTCATAAAGCGCTGCAGTCGGTAAAAAAGTTAACTGGCTTACACGGTAGATGGGAAATTATTCACCATCATCCAAAAGTGGTGATGGATGTGGGTCATAATGTGGATGGCATTCGCGCTATCAATCAACAATTAGAATTGAGTAACCATAAGCACTTACATATTGTATTTGGCATGGTAAAAGACAAAGACATTAGCGCTGTTTTGCAATTACTACCTATTCATGCATCTTATTATTTTACCAAAGCGCATATACCAAGAGCCATGGACGAAATTGCTTTACAAGAAGCTGCTTTGGCTTTTGGGTTAAAAGGGCATTCTTTTATTGAAGTAAATGAAGCCATCAAAGAAGCAATGAATCATGCTACACCCAATGATTTAATACTTGTATGCGGAAGCGTATTCTTGGTAGGTGAAGTGAATACCAAATTATGGAGTAACTAACCAACCCAATTTTATTGCAGCAGCAAACATAGCCCCTAATTGTGTTCCATGCATGAACTCATTATTCAGTAAGCATTGCATAAATTCGGCTTTAGTATATTTTATCAATTCAATATCTTCATATTGATCTAAAGCAACTGCATGATTTTGCACAGCATTCTTGGCCAAAAAAAACCAAGCACAATTGCTTTCTAATGGAGGATTGGGGCTGATGGAATACAAGAATGAAATATCTTTTGAAGTATAGCCTGTCTCTTCCTGCATTTCTCTTGCAGCTGCCACCATTGGATCTTCTCCATCATCAATCATTCCCCCTGGCATTTCAATAGATAGAATTCCAGCAGCATGTCGATATTGTTTCACCATAATTACTTCATCGGCAGCAGTAACAACAAATACGTTGCAAAAATGGGGAACATCAACAATAATATAAGAATCAATGATTTGTCCATCAGGAAGTTTGCATGCTTCCTCTTTTATTTTCATCCATTTTTTTTGATACACTATTTCAGAAGAAAGCTTTTCCCATTTTTGAATCATAGAAACAATTTAAAAAATAACTAATTTTTCTAATTTTATCAGCACATACATTATGGTGGTTATCTGCATTACCAGTTTTTTTGTTCACGAAGTGAAGTAATATGTGCAGTATGATGTTTTCCATGCCATGCATACATTCCCAACAAAAACCACAAACTCATATCCCTTTTACTTCCGGGATGATGCACTTCGCGCATCCATTCTTGGTCGGTAAGATTTTTAATGGCCACATACCAACGTTGATGCAGGGCATGCAATAAAGTAAGTGAAACATTGATCGGTAATTGTTTTACATCTTCCAATAAAGTCCAGGCGTTTTCATCATAAGGCTTGATGGTAGGCTTATCTTCTGTTAATCCCATTTTGAATCGGCCATAAGCGTTCATATGACTATCTGCTAAATGATGTACTACTTCATGCAAAGTCCACCCGCTATCCCTATAGGGAGTATGCAATTGTGTTTCATCTAAATTATTGATGGCACGTTCTAATTCTTCTGGCAAAAAATGAATATCCAATAACCATTTTTCTTTTTGCTCTTGAGAAAATGGTTGCGGCTCATATTTACCTATTGGGTATCTTGGATCTATCATAGAATTATGAGATATGAATTAAGAATTATGAAATATGAGATACATTATTTCATCTTTCATCTTTTTTCTTTCATCTTTTTTCTTTTATCTTTTTTTTTATTCCGCGCGGAGTTCATGCCCAGTTAATTGAATGAATACATCTTCTAAATTGGCTTTCTTTACCTCCTTGGGCCGCTCAAATCCGGTAGCTACCAACTCGTCGATCATTTTGTCGGGGCTATTGAGGGCAATGATTTTCCCGCTATCAATAATGGCTACTCTATCACACAATACTTCTGCTTCATCCATGTAATGGGTAGTAATAATCACAGTGGTGCCTTTTGCTCTTATTTCTTTAATCAGTTCCCATAAATTTCTTCTTGCCTGAGGATCTAAACCAGTAGTTGGTTCATCTAAAAAAATAATTTTTGGATGATTGATCAATGTAGTTGCAATGGAAAATCGTTGTTTTTGACCACCACTCATCTCCTTGTATTTAGACTTGGCTTTATCTCTAAGATTCACCAAATCCAACAATGCCATTGGATCTACTTCTTCATTATAAAGACCTGCAAATAGATGCAATAATTCGGTGAGTGTTAAACTTGGATAAAATCCAGAAGTTTGTAACTGAACTCCAATGATTTTTTTTATTTCATTGGGTGATTGATCTAAATTTAAGCCATCAACTATAACTTCTCCACTGGTTTTTTGGCGTAAGGTTTCTATAATTTCTAAAGTTGTAGATTTTCCCGCCCCATTAGGGCCTAGTAAACCAAAAATCTCCCCTTCCATTACTTCAAAACTAATTCCTTTAACAGCATGGAATTCTCCATACTTCTTATGCAAATCTTTTACACTAATAATTACATTACTCATTGATTAAAATTTATAGACCAAGCCTGCAGACTGATCTCCTATACCAACTCCAATAGATGCCGTATTGTATTGTTTATTAAATATAGCAATGGCCATTTGTAAATTTCGCTGGCCCGACAAGGTAAAATAGCCACCTGCAATAGAAGTTAATAAGCCACCCCCGATCATACCCCATCCAAAACTTTTAGTATCTCCCGATAAATTATTAACCCCTACTAGAATACCAATTGCCCCAATCACACCCAATGTTTGACCAACAATTTTATTGGATTGATGCTTGCTGTATAATTTTAATAATTCAGGATTCCCTGTTCTGTAAAACAAATGCTTAAACTCATTGCTCCCTCTAAAAACACTATCATGATAAATGATATTATTTAGTTTTGGCCCTATTAAATAATTCATCCCTTTGGGATTGAATTTTTGTTGTGCATTAACGCAAAAACCAACAAATAAAAATCCAACTACAATCAATAACTGCTTCATACAAAAATTTATAATTTAGCTACTTCTTCCAATTCTTTCATCATGTTTTTACTACCAATAAACAAAGGTGTTCTTTGGTGCAACTCAGTTGGTTGTATATCCAATATTCTATCCGCTCCATTGGTTGCAAGCCCTCCAGCTACTTCTACAATAAATGCAAAAGGATTGGCTTCATACAACAACCTTAATTTGCCGCTTGGTTTATCAGTTGTTCCTGGATACATAAAAATGCCACCCTTAATTAAATTACGATGCACATCAGCTACCATGCTACCGATGTATCTTTGTGTATAAGGGCCCCCATTCTCCTTGGTTTTTTTCTGACAGCCATCTATGTATTTTCTTACACCTTCATTGTATTGAAAAAAGTTCCCATGATTCACGGAATAAAATTTACCCATTGGTGGGCATTGAATCTCTGGATGACTTAAGGTAAATTCTCCAATTGAAGGATCTAATGTAAAACCATTTACTCCTCGTCTGGTTGCATAAACAAACATGGTACTTGAACCATAAATTACATATCCGGCTGCTACTTGATTTTTACCAGGCTGTAAAAAATCTTCTTTGGTACATGGCTTTCCTAATTCACTTACTCTTCGATATACACCAAATATGGTTCCAATAGAAACATTTACATCTATGTTTCCACTACCATCCAGCGGATCCATATGAACTATGTATTTGCTATTATTGCTTAATTCATCATTAAACACTACAAACTCATCCAATTCCTCACTTCCCACACCTGCACAACTAATTCCATGTTGCAATACACCTAAGAACTGGTTATTGGCAAAAACATCCAACTTTTTTACATCTTCACCTTGCACATTTACACTACCCACATCGCCTAAAATATCTACTAAACCAGCTTTATTTACTTCTACATTTACTCTTTTTGCCGCTAGCGCAAGATCTCTTAGCAAACGACTCAATTCTCCAGTTGCAGTAGGAAACTGCCTTAACTGCTGAAGCGTAAACTCATCTAAAGTGAGTACTTTTCTATTGACATTCATATTTGAGCTCATTTGTATAAAGATAAGATGCAAGACCGAAATGAAGCCGATTTTTTAGGCAGTTTCCGCTTCGTATATTTGCACATACCGGAAATGTATTCAACCGGCATTAAAGTATGCAAATATTCAAGTTTGGGGGTGCCAGTGTAAATAGTATTGATCGTATTCAACAAGTTCACCAGATTGTAAAAAACAATAGCAATCAGCAATTGGTGATAATTATTTCTGCAATGGGCAAAACCACCAATGGTTTAGAAAAAGTAGTGAACGCTTTTTTTGACGGACAAAAAGAAAATGCATTACAATTATTTGAAATAGTTAAACAACAGCACCTCAATACAGCCAAATATTTATTGGTTAAGCAGTACAATAATTGTTATAGCCAATTGAATGATTTTTTTACAGAAGTAGAATGGTTATTGCACGACAAACCTGTTAGGTCTTATGATTATTATTACGACCAAATTGTTTGTTCAGGAGAATTATTTAGCACTTGTATTATCAGCCATTATTTCACAGAAATGGGTTTGCCAAATACTTGGATAGATGTAAGAGACTTACTTAGAACCGATAATAATTTTAGAGACGCCGCTATCGATTGGGAATTTAGTACAACAAAAATTAAAGCAGCTATTAACAGCCCTATTACTATAACGCAAGGATTTATTGGAGCAACTTACGACAACGAAAGCACTACATTAGGCAGAGAAGGCAGCGATTATTCAGCAGCTGTTTTTGCCAATATTTTAGATGCTACCAATGTTACTATTTGGAAGGATGTAGAAGGCATAATGAGTGCCGATCCAAAAATATTTAAGGATGTAAGCTTAATTAGCCAATTGAGTTATAACGAAGTGATAGAAATGGCTTATTATGGAGCGCAAGTAATTCATCCAAAAACCATCAAGCCACTTCAAAATAAAAAAATCCCACTACTGGTAAAATGCTTTTTAGACCCCAGTTTACCAGGAACCATTATTCATCAAAAAAACAGCAAGGAATTGCCCCCTATCATTGTTGTTAAAGAACAACAGGTGATGTTGCATTTATCAACACAAGACTTTTCATTTATTGGCGAAGAACCTATGAGTGCATTGTACAAGGTATTTGGAGAGCTAAAAATCAAGCCCAACCTAATTCAAACAGGGGCTGTAAGTTTACAAGTTTGCCTAGATGATCACCCTCAAAAAATAGATTTATTGGCACAAAGAGCAAGTGCATTCTTTGATGTGCAAGTTGAAAAAAATCTGCACTTACTTACCATCCGACATTATTCGCAAGCAATAGTAGATCGTTTGATTGCCAACAAAACAGTGATCTTACAACAGCAAACCAGAGAAACCATACAATTGCTATACCATTAAATTATTGGCTAGATAAGGGCAGCATTTCATAATCCCCTTTTTGATTAATGCTAATTAGCGGAATTTTTTTATTCGCCTCAAAATACTCAAATACAGTATTTAATTGACGCGCCAATTCATTGTACCGATCGTCTTTTGCTGTTTGCTTTTGTAAAACAGATTGACCTTTAGGATTGTTGAATCTAATCGGGAAAATATGAACAGGAATAAATGATTGCCCAGATGAATTGGCCAAAGCAGCCAATAGATAGAGTTCTTCCATCTGCTCATTTTGAATAGGTATACAGCCTACAGTAGTGCATGTACCATGAATATAAATTTCATTGCCAGGATTTTGAAAACCACTATTGATTTTATCGGCAGCATTTGGATAATTTAAGCCCAGGGATAAATGAAATTGACTTTTGGGATTAAACTCATTGATGTAATAAATACCTTCAGGAACCTGATAGTCTCCTTCTACCCTTTTAGGACCAAGTGATCCGGATAGCGCACAAACTTTGTAGGTTTTGAATAATACAAAAGATTCATTGCTATTGTTTCTTGCCCATACTTCTAATTGACTATCGTATTTAAAACTTCGAATGTATAATTGATGAATGGGCCAGACCAATCCCTTGGCAAGGGATTGATTTTTCAATTGCTCTTTTTTTAATTTATATGCAGCTGCAACCCGTGGATAGTTCAATTGTTTTTCAAAGAAATTAGATTGCGCTTTACTTGCCGAATAAAAAAAAAGAAGCAAACAAAATAATTTCAACTGCTGCATACAGGCAAAGGATTGAAATAGAAAGTTAATAAGAAATTTTCTTAGCTGTACATTTCAGTACGCAATTCTTTAACCCTTGCGTCTTCCATATATTCATCAAATGTCATCAATCGATCAATAACTCCTTTAGGGGTGATCTCAATAATCCGATTGGCCACAGTTTGCATAAAAGTATGGTCATGAGAAGTAATGAAAACAATCCCAGGAAATGTTTGACAACCTTCGTTAAAGCTTTGTATACTTTCCAGATCTAAGTGATTGGTGGGTTGATCCAGTATCACCACATTTGGATTTTGTAACATCATACGGCTAACCATACAACGTACTTTTTCTCCTCCACTAAGTACATTTGTTTTCTTTAAAATATCATCTCCACTAAACAACATTTTTCCAAGGAAGCCCCTTAAGAAAGGCTCATCTGCATCGGTTACATGTGGAGGTACATATTGGCGTAACCATTCCATCAGAGAAAGCCCCTCGGTAAAAAATTCATTGTTCTCTTGAGGCAAATAAGCTTTGGTAATGGTAGTACCCCATTCATATTTACCACTATCGGCTTTTGCATTTTCTGCAATGATTTCGAAGAAAGCCGTTACAGCCAATGGATCTTTGCTTAAGAAGGCAATTTTTTCGCCTTTATTGGCACTAAAAGAAACCTGATCAAATAATTTTCTTCCATCAACCGATTTGGATAATTTTTCTACATTCAAAATTTGATTGCCTACTTCGCGCAATGGTTGAAAAATAATACCAGGATATTTTCGGTTAGAAGGTTCGATTTCTTCGATCGTTAATTTTTCCAAGGCTTTTTTACGAGAGGTTGCTTGCTTACTTTTTGATGCGTTGGCAGAGAAACGGGCAATGAAATCCAATAAAGCCTGACGCTTCTCTTCATTCTTTTTGTTCTTGTCGTTAATCTGGCGGCTCATTAACTGGCTACTTTCGTACCAGAAAGTATAGTTACCCGTGAACACTTTTATTTTCGCACGATCTACGTCTGCCACATGCGTACATACTGTATCTAAGAAGTGACGATCGTGACTTACCACTAATACAATATTTTCGTAATCGGCTAAAAAGTTTTCTAACCAACCAATTGTTTCTATGTCTAATCCGTTGGTAGGCTCATCCAATAAAAGAATATCAGGGTTTCCGAATAATGCTTGAGCCAATAAAACCCTTACTTTAAAATTACTCGGAATTTCGCTCATTAGGCTTTGGTGCATTTCGTCGTGTACACCTAAGCTATTTAAAAAACTGGCCGCATTGCTTTCTGCTTCATAGCCACCCATTTCTCCAAATTCTGCTTCTAATTCACCTGCTTTCATTCCATCTTCTTCCGAAAAATCTTCTTTGGCATACAATGCATCTTTTTCATGCATCACATCCCATAAGCGCTTATGGCCCATGAGTACCGTATTTAATACAGTACATTCATCAAATTCAAACTGATTTTGCTTTAAAAAAGACATTCGCTCGCCCTTGGTAATTTCTACCACCCCTTTATTGGGCTCTATTTCGCCACTTAAAATCTTTAAAAAGGTAGATTTACCAGCTCCATTGGCACCAATTACCCCGTAACAATTTCCCTTGATAAAATTGATATTTACTTCGTCGAACAACACCCTTTTACCATAAGCGAGGGTAATATTTCTTGCACTGATCATAGCGTACGCTGTTTTTAAAGGCGCAAAAGTACAAAAAACGGAGGGCTACTCCAAATCGAGTAATTAGGATATGTGAATTATGAGATATGAATTATGAGATACAATCAGGATATATGAATTATGAGACAGTTCGCAACTGGTAATCAAATTTATCTCGTCTTTCTACGCTCGTCTTTCCTAATTCATCTTTCTGCTTTCATCTTTCTACTTTTTACTTTCATCTTTCTACTTTCTGCTTTCATAATTCTGCTTTCATAATTCTGCTTTCATAATTCCGCTCTAGCGGATGGATTAATATCTAGCTGGGCAAAATCCGCTGCCAGGTATTTATAGTGTGCGGTAATGGCAATCATGGCAGCATTATCGGTGCAATATTCAAAAGCAGGAATAAATGTTTTCCATCCATGCTTCTCCCCCATTTCAGTAAGCCCATTTCTTAACCCTGAATTAGCACTTACACCACCTGCAATGCACACTTGATTAACGCCAGTTTGCTGTACTGCTTTTTTTATTTTCTTTAATAAAATTTGTACAATGGTGTACTGCACTGATGCACATAAATCGTTTTGATTGG
>JBILRH010000065.1:0-9896 GCA_044372715.1 Sediminibacterium sp.
AGTTGTAAAATCGGTAGTTGAAATCATGCAAAAAAGAAAAATTGCCATACCCATGCGACCCGATCATGGCCATCAAATGCTGGATGATTTAAAAAAGAAAACCAATCCTGGATACAGTGCCATTGGCAGATTGCGCGGATTGGCAGAACTAAGAGGATTGGAAATGGGGATATCAAAAACTTTATTTTAATAGCTATGAGTCAATTTATTAATGAGCATTTTTTGTTAGAATCTTTACAGGCTCAAAAGCTTTATCATGATTTTGCAAAAGAAATGCCAATCATCGATTATCACAATCATCTCTCTCCAAAAATGATTGCAGACAATTATTCATTTAGCACCATAACCGAAGCTTGGCTTTATGGTGATCATTACAAATGGAGGGCGATGCGAACCAATGGTATTGCTGAAAAATATTGTACTGGTGATGCATCAGACTGGGATAAATTTGAAAAATGGGCCATTACGGTTCCTTATACTATTCAGAATCCATTGTTTCATTGGACCCATCTAGAGTTGCAGCGTTATTTTGGGATTAGTGAATTTTTAAATGAATCATCAGCAAAAAAAATATTTGAGCAATGCAATGAGCAATTGAAAAATGGATCAACTACTGTAAAACAATTATTGCAAAAAATGAATGTGCAATATGTGGGTACCACTGATGATCCCTTGGATGATTTGCAATATCACCAAGCAATTAAACAAAGTGATTTTCAGATAAAAGTACTTCCATCGTTTCGCCCGGATAAGGCCATTGCAATTAATAATGTTGTAGACTTTAATATTTACCTGAAAAAATTAGAGCAAGTTTCTGGGATTGAGATTGATAATTTTGATAGTTATACCGCTGCTTTGAAAAGCAGGCATGATTATTTCTCGGCCAATGGATGTACTGTTTCAGACCATGGAGTAGAAAAATTATATGCCGAATCCTATACCACCAGTGAATTGGCTGCCATTTTTGAATCAGTACAAAAAGGCCAGCAGCCAGATAATCTAGCTATCGCTAAGTTTAAATCTGCCATGTTAATATTATTGGCCGAGTGGGGTTTCGAAAAAAATTGGGTACAACAATACCATATGGGTCCAATACGCAACAATAACTCCAGAATGTTTAAGCAACTAGGGGCTGATACCGGATGGGACTCTATGGGAAATGCTGTTGATCTGCAATCTGTATCATTGTTTCTAGATCGCTTGGATGCCAGGGGAAAATTAGCAAAAACCATTTTGTATAGCATTAATCCTAACGACAATGATGCTTTGGCTACAATGGTTGGTAATTTTAATGATGGTAGTTTTCCTGGTAAAGTACAATTAGGTGCAGCATGGTGGTTCAATGATCAAATGGATGGAATAATCAACCATTTAAAGTCTGTTGGTAATATGGGATTGTTAAGCAGATTTGTAGGTATGCTTACCGATTCAAGGAGTTTTTTATCCTTTCCAAGACATGAGTATTTCAGAAGAATTTTATGCAATTTTTTAGGAGAAGAAATGAAAAAGGGAAGGTTGCCTAATGATGAAAAATGGCTTGGATCAATTGTTCAGGATATTTGTTATAATAATGCCAAGCATTATTTTGATTTATAAATTATTTTTATATGATAACATTATTAGAAAAAGCAAAGCAATACAATAATAATGTAGCCATTATTAGTAATGAAAAGGAATATTTATATAGTGATTTAATTGATCAATCTGATTCTTATGCAAGGCTGCTTTTAAATGGCGATAATGATTTGGCCGAAGCAAGAGTAGCATTTATGATTCAGCCTGGGTTTGATTATGTAAAAGTGCAATGGGCAATTTGGAAAGCTGGTGGGGTAGTAGTTCCTCTATGTCTTACTCATCCATTTCCGTCTCTACAATATTATATAGAAGATACACAAGCGTCAATCATTATTGTAAATGCTATTTTTGCCTCATTGTTTGTTGACTATTGTAAAGAAAATTGCATTCGATTAATTATTATCGAAGAAGAAAATACAATCATTGAAACAGCACTTCCTACTATTTATTTGCTTAGACCTGCAATGATTTTATATACAAGTGGTACTACTAATAAGCCAAAAGGTGTTGTAACTACACATGCTACTATAGAGGCTCAAATTGTATCTTTAATTGATGCTTGGCAATGGTCATCATCTGATCGTACTATTTGTGTATTGCCATTACACCATGTTCATGGTATCATAAATGTAGTAGGTTGTTCGTTATGGTCTGGCGCTATCTGTGAATTTTTACCGTCTTTTTCTGAAGCTACTTTATTCAATGAATTTAGTAAAGGCGCAATCAATGTATTCATGGCCGTTCCAACAATCTACTTTAAGCTAATTGCATTTTTTGAAAAATTGCCAATGTCAGAACAGGAAAAACTCAAAAATGCGATGAAGCATTTTAGATTAATGGTATGTGGCTCTGCAGCTTTACCAGTTACTGTTATGGAAAAATGGGAATCAATAAGCGGACATCGATTATTGGAGCGATATGGAATGACGGAAATAGGCATGGGGTTGAGTAACCCTTATCATGGAGATCGCAAAGCTGGTTATGTCGGCCTGCCATTACCAGGAGTACAAGTGATGCTTGCCAATGAGCAATACCAAGATGCTGCAATCGATGAGCCAGGAGAAATTCTGATAAAAGGAGATACCGTATTTACGAAATATTGGAACAATCAAAAGGCAACGCAAGAAGCTTTCACCAATGATGGTTGGTTTAAAACAGGAGATATAGCTGTTATTGAAAATGGCTATTATAGAATTATGGGCAGAAATTCTGTGGATATTATTAAATCAGGTGGCTATAAAATTTCTGCATTGGAAATTGAAGAAGTGTTGCGCACACATGAATGGATCAATGATTGTGCTGTTGTTGGTATACCCGATGATGAATGGGGTGAGTTGATAGTTGCAGCACTTGTAATATCTAATCCAACATTGGATGCAGTTCAAATAAATCAATGGTTAAGAACGCAAATGGCCGCATATAAAACTCCTAAAAAATACATTATTCTAAATGAATTACCTCGCAATGCTATGGGCAAAGTAGTTAAAGGGGATTTGAAAAAATTAATATAATATGAAATATTCAATTTCGCTATTGTTTGTATTTTCTTTATTAGGTACAAATTTGAATGCTCAAAAAAGATTCAAACAAGAAGTCTTTTCTCAAATAGATTCTATATCCAATATTCAATATGGACAAGCTCTTAATCTGAAAGGACAAAATGAAAATTTGCTTTTAGATATAACTAGTCCGTTAGGTGATACGATGAAAAAAAGACCTCTTTTGATTTTCATTCATGGAGGAGGTTTTAAAAATAATTCAAAAATAGGAGCTTATAGTTCTATGCTTTGTAAGAGTTTTGCCAAGCGTGGTTATGTAACGGCATCAATCGATTACCGCCTGGGAGTTGAAAAAAGCAATTCCAATACAGATTATGCTGAAGCGCTTTATAGAGGTCAACAAGATGGTAAAGCAGCTGTTCGATTTTTTAGAAAATATGCTGATAAATATGGAGTTGATACTGCTCAAATTTTTATTACCGGAACTTCCGCAGGATCAAAAATTTGTTTGGCAATGGCTTATATGGATGAAGCTGAAATTCCTAAAGAAATTGATCAGCAAAAATGGGGTTCATTAGATGGTGTAAGCGGTAATGAAGGTTTTTCTTCTAAAGTTCATGGAGTGCTCAATGAATGGGGTTGTTTAATTGATTATAAGTGGATTAATAAAGGGGATCTGCCTTTGTTCAATGTTTCAGGAACTGCTGATAAAACAGTTCCTTATGATAGTTCTTATGATTATCACGGAATGAAGTACGGTTCGTCGATTTTATATGAAAGATGTTTGTCGGTTGGGGTGCCAACTGGATTAAGGCCTTTTGTTGGAGCAGGTCATACATTGGACAACAATAAGATTAAGCAAGATAGTTGTATACAGTCTATGGCGGCTTGGTTGTATACACAGTTGAAGTATCATAAGACCAATAATGAAGAAGGTGTTTTTAGATGGGAAAAAGAAATTAAGAAATTTGATAGCTTAAATAAAGTAGAACAATATCCGAAAGATGCATTATTGTTTATTGGTAGTTCTTATATCCGTTTATGGGAAAATATTCGACAAGATTTAGACTATCAAAACATCATACATAGAGGTTTTGGTGGATGTAATTTTAGAGATGTTGCCTATTATATTCAACGAATTGCGTATCCGCATAATCCCAAAGCTATTTTTATTTATGTTGGTAATGATATAGTTGCATCTGAGAAAGACAAATCTCCTGATCAGGTGCTTGAATTGTATAAATATATCGTTAAGAAATTGCGAGAAAAATTTGCTACAACACCTATCACGTTCTTAGAAATTTCTCCAAGCGAAAAGAGATGGGCTGCATGGGATCAAATTGTACAAACCAATGAGTTGATTAAATCTTTTGTAGCTTCAGAATCGCAACTTTATTATATTGGTTCATCTGAACAATTTCTTGGTGCAGATGGCAAGCCCATCACTAAATATTTCCGAGATGATAAATTGCATTATAATATTGAAGGATATAAAGTTTGGGGAAACAATATAAAAACTAAAGTAAAAGAGATATCCAATAAATAAACTTATGAAAATTTACGGGGTTGCCATCTTAGCGGGTTGTTTTTTAGTAGGTCATTTTTTAGGAGATGTACTGGGTAAATTATTGCATATGAATGGCAATTTAGGTGGTGTAGGTTTTGCCATGTTGTTATTAATATTGTTACATGATTTTTTTAATAAGAAAAATTGGCATCAAGCAGAAACCGAGAGTGGAATTTTATTCTGGAGTACCATGTATATTCCTGTTGTTGTTGCCATGTCGGCTTCACAGAATGTAAAAGCCGCTTTATCTGGAGGTTGGGTGGCTATACTTGCAGGTGTATTAGCAACCATAGCTTGTTATGCGTTTATTCCAGTAATTGATCGTATGGCAAAAAAAGCAAAAACCAAATAAAACCATGGAAGAATTGATATCTGTTTTTGAAAAAAATGGTTTTGTATTTGCGCTATTGCTCGTGGGTATTATTATTTATGTGTCTTATTTTATTTCAAAAAAAATCACCAACAATCATATCCCGGGAGCTGCTATTGCTATTAGTTTTGGGTTGGTGCTGGCTTATTTTGGTGGAGATAAAGGATTCGCTTCGGTGCCTGGTTTTACTGGCTTGGCTTTTTTAGGCGGAACCATGATGCGCGATTTTGCTATTGTTTCTACAGCCATGGGTGCTAATTTTTCTGAAGTAAAAAAAACTGGTTTTATTGGTTTATTATGTCTTGTACTTGGAACCATTGTTGCATTTTTTGTAGGAGGTTCAATTGGATATGTAATGGGATACAAGGATGCCAAAAGTTTTGCAACTATCGGAGCAGGAGCATGCACTTTTATTGTGGGTCCTGTAACAGGTGGTGCAGTAGGAGCTAGTTCAGATGTTATTGCAATAAGTATTGCAATTGGTGTAATTAAATCTGTAGTAGTATCTATTGCTACTCCATTCTTCGCAAAAAGATTAGGACTGGATAATCCACAAACTGCCATGATTTTTGGGGGATTAGTAGGCTCTACAAGTGGAGTGTCTGCAGGATTGGCGGCAACTGATCCGAAATTGGTACCTTATGGAGCTTTAACTGCTACTTTTCATACTGCTATGGGATGTTTGATTTGTCCATCAATTTTGTATTTCTTAGTTCAATTGTTTATTTAATTATCTATTTCCACAATCATTTCTACTTCTACTGCCATATTAAATGGAAGTGTATTGGTGCCAATGGCTGATCTTGCATGTTTTCCTTTTTGGCCAAGAATCAGCACCAAGAAATCGGAAAATCCATTCATTACTTTTGGTTGATCATAAAATGTAGATTCGCTATTTACCAGGCCCAATACTTTTACAATACGTTTAATTTTGCTTAATTCACCTAACTCGTTCTTTAAAACAGCTAGTTGATTAATGGCTACTAATTTTGCTGCTTCATAACCTTGCTCAATACTCAATTCCTTTCCTAACTTACCAGTAATATAATTGCCATCGTATTTTAATGGCCCTTTGCCGGATAAGAAGAGAAGATTGCCAACCCTTACCATGTTTACATAATTGGCAACTGGAGATGATAATTTGGGTAAATCGATTCCCTCTTTTTTTAGAATGGCTTCTGGGGTTTGGGCAGAAACAAAAAGTCCAAAAATAGAGCAGGTTAGTAATAGCACTAATTTGTTGATATGTAATTGTAAATATGTCTTCATGCATTTGGTTTATAAGTATGGCAATGAATATTTTAAATGCACAACAATTTAATTCATTTTACTGAAATACCCTTACATGAGAATGACTATATTTATGTTTTAAATAATTGGTATGGTGCAAAATATTATTGTTTTTTCTTTATTAACCTTGTTTTTCGGGAACTGCTTAAATGCACAGCAAAGAATATCAACTAATTCTGATAGTAAATTAGAAAAAAATCGGAAAGAGATTAATTTACAAAATACAGAGGCTAACGACACCCTTCTTTTAAATAGTAAGAATGCAAAGCCAGTATCAATTATCAATCGAATTGAAGCGCTATTCATTCGCATGAATAAATTTGATCATTTACTACAACGAGGATTTGATTCTGCAGAAATCATAAACAGTTTAGTAAAAATTGAAAATACCATTCGGGTTATTGATTCTAATTTGGTAGTAGGTCAAAATATTACACAAATCAATTTGAGGAATGTAAGCAGTTTTAAAGTGGTAATGGTTCAATTTGATAAGCAATTAAAAGGATGGAATAATGAATTAGAAAACTTTAATACCGCAATTACTGTTGGCTATCAGGATATTCAATCTGCTGTAAAAGAATTAACCAGTTTTTATGGTGAGGAAGATTCTTTGCAAAAAGTGAATTTTAAACAACAGTTAGAAGCAATCTCTAACTTCCGGATACAATTAAGGAATAAAAAAGACACTATTTTTAGCGATTTATTGTGGTTAGAAAAAAGAGTAATTAGGGCATATGTTAAAAATGCAAGTTTATTAGAAGATGTTCAGTATCGTATTTCAAAGTATTCAACTACGGTATTCTTGCCTTCACATCCCCCTCTATGGAAAGATTCAAGAAATAATTTTGCTACACCGCTAAAGTATGATTTAAAAGTTACTGCTGATAGAGCAAAAGACATCTTTATTTATTATTTAAACAACAATACAAAGTCTTTATTGTTTTTATTAATGTTGTTTATTGCATTTTATTATTGGCAAAACTCCAACAAGCGGTACTTGTATAAAAATAGTTTACAAGAAATGCTATTGCCTATAAGATATCTTGTTCAATTTCCTATTTTTTCCACAATCATTGTAATTTCATCTCTGAGTCCTTATATTTTCATCACTCCTCCTGCCGTTATTGTAGAGTTAATGTGGTTCATATCTGCAATCGCTACAACCTTTATCTTTTGGGATAAAGAGCAATCTAAAGTGAGATTAGTTTGGGTATTGATTTTGATCTTGGGATTCCTTTTAGGAATTGATAATTTATTATTTGATTATTCGATTGGAGAAAGATGGGCCTTGGTGCTTTGTAATGTTTTTGCCATTGTACTTGTGATGATGTCATTTTCTATTCAACTTATATCAAGGGGTCAATACAAGCAAGTGCTTCAATATTCTTTATGGATTCTTTTAGTGAGTAATGTTATAGCACTTCTCTTAAATCTTTTTGGATATTTTGCATTGGCTAAATTGGTATCGAATAGTGCTATTAAGCAATTTGTTTTAGCAGTGGTATTAACATATATGTCAGAAATTTTTACTGAACTTATTTATCTGCAGTTGGAGAGGATGAAAAGTACCCAATCTAGCGCTTTGGCAGAATATGAAAATATAAGGCATAAACTCAAAGGGTATTTAAATCTTGGTGCAATTGCATTGTGGTTTTTAGGTTTTATTTGGAGTCTTAGTTTTCATGACATTGCAGTTCAGTTCTTTGCAGATTTATTTGATTATCCTATTGTTATAGGCAGTTTGTCATTTACTTTAAATGCGGCGCTTGTTTTTGCACTTACCCTATGGATTTCTGTTCTTATATCAAATCTGCTTTCTCTTATTTTTGGAACTACTGAACAACAGTTTGCGAGCACTAAAAAATCTAAAGTTGGTAGCTGGATGATGTTGATAAGAGTTGCCATCATTTCAATAGGATTTTTCGTTGCTATAGGAGCTGCGGGTATACCAATCGATAAATTAGCTATTGTATTTGGAGCACTTAGCGTTGGTATTGGATTTGGGTTACAAAATATAGTAGCTAACTTAATTTCAGGTGTTATTTTAGCCTTTGAAAAACCCATGCAGGTTGGTGATGTTATTGAAATTGGAACTCAAACTGGAACTGTAAAACAAATAGGCATTAGGAGTAGTAAAATTTCCACTTATGATGGAGCGGATATCATTGTTCCAAATGGAGATTTTATTACGCAAAAACTAACCAATTGGACACATTCAAATTCTTATCGGAGAATAGAACTAATTATTGGTGTAGCTTATGGAACATCATTGGATAAGGTAACGGATATTATTGATAATCTTTTATTAAATACCCCAACTGTTATGAAGTATCCCTCTCATAACGTGATGGTTCAACAATTTGGAGATAGTTCTGTTAATTTTAGAATATTGTTTTGGACCAATGATTTTGATAATTGGATAAATCTCAAAAGTGATGTTTTGAAAGATATTTATAAAGCATTTGCTGAAAATGAAATTCAGATTCCATTTCCTCAACAGGATATTTATATCAAATCCATGCCTGATGCAAATACAAATAAATCAGACTAAACAGAAATTTATTAGTCTATTTAATTGGTAGGGTATATATTTGTGTGACAAAGTATATAAGCATGGTAATTCAGGTAAATTGTCCTGTAGATAGGGTTGTAGTGAACGAACAAAAAATTCGATTGATTGCTTTTTTTGTTTTTCTACTTGTATTGGTAGACTTGATCCAGCCCAATATTTTTCTTTCTCTCTTTTTAGCACTAGATTTTTATTGTAGGGATTTTTAGAATTTGCTTTTGGTTTTGTGCTGGCTGTTATGTTTACCATTTTCTTCAAAAAATCAAATCGTACTATGTTAAAATTTAAAATTGGAATCTGCTTATTTTTTATCACATCTATGATGATAGCTCAATCAAGTACAAATTATAATGCTGAAATTGAGCAATGGAAAATTGCACGTATTAATGCATTGAAAGCTGAAAATGGTTGGCTTAACCTAGTTGGCCTTTATTGGTTGAATGAGGGTAATAATAGTTTTGGAATAGCTAAATCGAATAGTATCATTTTCCCCAAGGGTTCAATTGTGGCCAATGCAGGTAATCTTTTTTTAAAAAACCAAATGGTGAAATTAACTCCCGCTAGTGGTGTTGCTATTAAAGTAAACGATAAAATAGTTAAAACAACTGAAACTGTATATTCAAAAGAATTGGAAAAATCTGCTTCCATGTCTTATGGTTCATTGCATTGGACAATTATTAGAAGAGAAGATAAAATAGGTATTAGATTAAGAGATTATAATAGTTCATTGGTAAAAACCTTTAAAGGTGCCGATCGTTTCCCAACTGATTCAAATTGGAGAATTGAAGCAATTTTACAAGCACCTGCAAATTCATCAACAATTCCCATCACCAATGTTTTGGGTCAAACCATTCAAATGAAATTGTTGGGCAAATTGCAGTTTAACATAAATAAGCAAATATATAGCTTGGATGTTGTTGAAGAAGAAACTGCATTATTTGTAATTTTTGGAGATTTAACCAATAAAAAAGAAACATATGGGGCTGGAAGATTTATGTATATACCTGCGCCCGACTCAAGCGGCAG
>JBILRH010000066.1:0-9856 GCA_044372715.1 Sediminibacterium sp.
ATTGTGTTCAAATGAAAATGACTGCGCATTAGACAACCTTATACCATCCCTTATTGAAGCATGACTCAAAAAATCATACAAAATAGTATCACCCCTTTGTGGTACAGTTGACAATAGCCCTATATTGGCATCATATCCAGAATTGAAAATAAGTCCGGCATCTGCTTGATGAAATTGGGCAATCTCAAGTTCTGCTTGCTCAATTAATGCATAATTGCCAGATAATAATCTTGATCCCATTGAACCATGTCCTAAATCATTGAAATTTGGCTTGATTAAATGATGATGCGCTATACCTAAATAATCATTGGAATGAAAATCTACTTTATCTGTAGATAATCGCAATTCTCTAAAAGCATTATTAACTTTTCGTTCGTTTATTTTAGCGTCTAAAAAACGATCATTATACATCTTTCAAAACTAACTAAATTGGCTTACTGATTTAAACAAAATTGTAACTAGATTGCAGTTTTATTTTACTTTTATGCAAGCTTCATTATCGCAACATACTAAAAATATTTTAGGATTAAAACTTCCAACCGACCCTCGATGGGTGGATCTTACTACCATATCACTAGAAGCTATCTTAACAGATCATGCATATTGTGAGCAGAAAGCAGCATTAACCTGTATTTCATTGATCCAAAGATATTCTGATAAAAAAGAATTGGTGCAAGAATTAGCACCAATTGTTACAGAAGAATGGGGACATTTTAGATTGGTCTTAGCAGAACTAGAAAAACGGGGCTTACAACTGGGTAAGCAGAGAAAAGATGAGTATGTTAATCAACTATTGTTGTTTCAAAAAAAAGGAGGACATATAGATGACCGAATGTTAGACCAACTTTTAACAATGGCATTGATAGAAGCAAGAAGTTGCGAACGATTTAAACGCTTAAGTGAAGGATTAAATGATAACTATCTGCAATCCTTCTATCGAAAATTCATGGAAAGTGAAGCTGGTCATTATACCCTATTTATCAATTTAGCAGATTTATATATACCAAAAGATAAAGTTAGAAAAAGGTGGAATGAGTGGCTAGCGCATGAAATCATTATCATGAAAGATTTGCAACTCAGAGGCGATCGAATTCATTAGTAAATGGTTAAGATCCAATTGAATCGGGTTTAAATAAAATGCATAAAAAAACCTTCCTGAAATTTCAGGAAGGTTTTTTTATATATGTTGATTATAGAATTAAAGCTCTTGAACCCTAAATTCTACTCTTCTATTTTGTGCTTTACCTTTTGTAGATTTATTATCAGCAATTGGTTTACTGCTTCCAAATCCATCAGTTAATAATCTTTCAGCCGCTATTTTCTTGCTAAATAAGAAAGCTTTTACAGAATTAGCACGCTTCAATGATAATGGCATATTGATTTTATCAGAACCTGTAATATCAGTATGACCATCTACATATAACTTCAATGATGGATACTCATTCAATGCTTTAACTACTTTCTCTAATTCTACTTTAGATGCTTTTGTTAATACAGAACTACCAGTTACAAACAATAGTTTCTTATTATCAAAATTGTATTGTTTTGCCAATTCAGGACAACCATTGTTTTCAACAGTTCCTTTTACTGTAGGACATTTGTCTTCTTCGTCATTAACACCGTCTTGATCGGTATCAGGAATAGGACATCCTTGGTAACGAGATAAACCAGCAACTGTAGGACATTTGTCTTCTTCGTCATTGATACCATCTTTATCCGTATCAGGAATTGGACAACCTTGATATTTAGCCAATCCTTTAACAGTAGGACATTTGTCATTTTCATCATTAATGCCATCTCCATCAGTATCAGGAACAGGACAACCTTGGTATTTAGCAACTCCAGCAACAGTAGGACATTTATCGTTCTTGTCTAAAATACCATCTCCATCAGTATCTTTTTCAACAACAGGAGGAGGAGGTGGTGGTGGTGGTGGTGCTACAACTACTGGTTGAGGCTTATCTTTTAATGGAGAAGCAATACCAATAGTGTATGCCATATGGTTTACTGCAAAATTAGAAATTGCTGGCTTATACATTAATTGAGTATTAATAAATGTACCCTCACCCAATCCAATTTGCAATCCCATACCTGTATTAGCTTGAGCTGCAAAATAGGTGCCGCCATACATAGATGCACCTACTCCTAAAGTAATGTAAGGAACAACTATATACTTGTCTGTTAATAATTTAAAGTTAAGGTTAGCGTCAGCTTCTAATAAAAACTTATCATTTGTTGATGGAGCTAAGCCAGATTTAGGATAAAACGGATACTTGGTAAAAGTTCCACCTAAGCTACCCATGAAATCAATATTTTCAGTAATACCTTCGAAATATTGAAGTGCTAAACCCGGAGTCATTTCAGAAGTTTTTGCCCACTTTTTATTTTGCATAACATCGGACAAAGATGTTTTGCTGATTCTTTCAGCAGTATACATATCATTCATAAAAAAAGACACCCCTAGAGTAGGTCTTTTTTTGTAACTAGTTGGGGCCTGAGCAAATGTTGCTGTGGCAATTCCTACAACTAATAAAGAAAACAAAAATTTCTTCATAAACATTTTTTATTAATTAATGCAAAAATACAGTTAGAATTTGATTTAGTGAAATTAAGACATCTTTATCTTTTAACATTTATTTTTTATTTTTTATTTCTTGCTTTTTGGGGGGATCAATCACATCCAACCGCACTTTTGTTAGCCCACTCTCCATAAAATCGAGTTTTTTGGCTGCAGCCCGGCTCAAATCGATTACCCTACCCTTCTTTTTCATATTGGGATGCATTCGGTCATTGATCCTAACCACTACAGTTTTGCCATTTTTGAGGTTGGTAACTTTAACCCAGGTATTGAGTTTTAGGTTATTACTAGCCGCAGTAAACTTACTATTTCGAAAAATTTCACCTGTTGCTGTTTCTGTGCCATCTAAGTTTGCGCTGTAAAAACTGGCAATCCCTTTAACAACTTTTCCAGTTAAAACAAGGGAATCAAGGGATTTCGTAGAATCAACACCGCGAAAAATTGTATCAACATTGTGCAATGCAGTGTCTTTTGCCTTTAGAACTGGCAATTTGTCGGTCTGAGTCCAAATATTTGATATAAGGAAAAGAGATAATATTAGCCCAATAATTTTATTCATAATAGAATTTTAGAATGAAAAATGAATCAAGGGCCGAATTAAAACCAATTGACCCAGGAATAGGCCTAGGCCAAATTTAGTGCCAAAAGGCAAGAAAAAATAAAAATATATAGAAGAAAAATATTAAACCTATTTATTTCAATTTATTATATATATAAGTTATTTACTATTTATTGGACTTACTTCAACAACTGCATCTAAATTTAATGCACCATGTATATGGGGAAATACTTCATTGATTGAGCCAGCCAATTCAAAAATCAATGGCCGCTCTACCTTTTCTTTTATAATTTTTAATATAACCAACCCAGATTGGCCCTCATAATATCGCTCCAATACTCCAGCCACCTGAGCTTCTGTACTGCAATGCATGAAACCCTCCGAAGCCAAAGTATCTGCTTCATATTGCCCCTTTACTAAAGCTTCATCCCAGTTCTTTTGAGTGGTTACATGATAAATATAATTTGAATCCATTCCTTTATTTTATAAAATTCTACGAATACGCTGCTCTAATAACATTAAATCGGTCATGATTATTGCTGTAACCGCCTCTAATACTACTGGCACCCTTAATGCAATACATAAATCATGCCTACCTTTTATAGAGAAGCTTTCAATCTGCTTAGTTTCCCAATTCCATGATTCTTGCTCCTTAGGGGTTGAAGAAGTTGGTTTTATGGCGATTCTGAAAACCATTGGATTGCCATTGCTAATACCACCAACTATTCCTCCCGAATGGTTTGAAATTGTTTTGCCTTTCTCATCAATCATGGCATCATTGTGCTCAATTCCATACATTTTTGCAGCGGCAAAGCCAGTTCCAAATTCAATACCTCTAACTGCAGGTATTGCAAAAACTGCATGGCTAATTAAGGATTCTACTGAATCAAAAAAATGTTCCCCTAATCCAATGGGTAATCCATTCACCGTACATTCCACGATACCGCCAACACTGTCTTTTTGATCAATTGCTTTTTGTAATCCTATTTCAATATCTTTTTCACCTGCTATCTCAGTAATTGTTGCAATTGTACTTACACCAACTATTGATAATAATTTTTTTGCAATAACACCTGCAGCAACTAGGCAAACAGTAAGTCTTCCGCTAAAATGACCACCACCCCTAAAATCTTCATTCCCTCCATATTTTACATGTGCAGTAAAATCAGCATGTCCTGGCCTTGGAACTGCCTTTTGTTTTTCATAATCGCCACTCCTTGTATTGTTGTTCTCAAATAAAATAGTGATTGGGGCTCCAGTTGTTTTACCATTGAAAATTCCAGATTTGAAAATGGGCAAATCATCTTCTTTCCTAGGGGTTGTACCTTTTTGAACTCCTCCTTTTCTTCTTTCAATATCATTAAAAAAATCGTCAATATCCAATGAAAGCCCTGCAGGACAACCATCAATTACAATACCCACACTTTCTCCATGAGATTCGCCAAAAATATGTATCCGAAATAATCTACCAAAACTGTTCATGTGCATTCATTTATTAATGACAAAAAGTAACGCTATATATTTATCGTTGCTCCCAATGATTTCAAATGCTCAAAAAAAACAGGATAAGATTTATTGATGGCTTCTGCCTCTTCAATACAAACTGGCCCATCCGATTTCAAAGCTGCAATGGCGCAAGCCATGGCAATTCGATGATCGTGCCTAGAATGAACTGTTGCCTTTTTTACCATCGATTCTGATGAACCTTTAATCAACATTAAATCTCCCTGAAGTTGAATTTCAATTCCCAATTTAGCAAACTCTTCTTGTAATGTAAGCCCTCTGTTACTTTCTTTATGAGCCAGCCTATTAACACCTTCAATTACAGTTGTACCCTCGCAATAAGCAGCCAATGCAACAAGTGGAGGAAATAAATCAGGGCAATCTGTAGCATTAAAATGAAATGCTTTTAATGGCATCGGACCTACTTCTATTTGTTTTTCTTCTACAGACAATCTACATCCTGCAGACATCAATGCTTGCAAAACAGCTTTGTCTGCTTGAGATGAAAATACATCTAATCCAGTTATTACAATTCCTCCGGCAATAGCTCCTGCAACCAACAAAAACGCAGCTCCACTCCAATCTCCTTCTACCTGATAAATACGTTGGTCTTTATGTTGAACTGGAGATTGTTTTGAAAAATGAAATGTATGATATGAATTATTACTAATCGACCATCCAAAATGACTCATTACTTGTAAAGTAAGATCAATATAAGGCTTACTTTTTAAGTTATTTACATTAATGGAAACCCCATCGGCATTAGCCGCCGCATAAGACATCAATAATCCTGTTAAAAACTGAGAACTTAATGATCCATCAATTTCAATATTAGCAGGTTTCAATGGCCCTTGAATTAATAATGGCAGTTTACCTTCATTGGATTCAATTGCTATACCAAGTTGAGGAAAAATTTCATCAAAAAAATGCATAGGCCTGGTTAATAAACTTCCTGTTCCATTAACTTTTATTACTTGATTGCTCAAAGCCGCCAAGGGGGTAAACATCCTTATTCCCAAACCACTTTCGCCACAATTCATTTCGCTAGAAACAGGTATTACTCCATTTGAGTGAATAATTAAATCTCCATTACTATCATAATGAATTGTAGCACCTAATTTTTGTATTACTTCAATTGCAGCAAGATCATCGTTGCTTAATCCAGGATTCACAATACGTGTTTCTCCCTTTGCCAATAGCGCTGCAGCACATGCCCTTTGCATACTACTTTTACTAGCAGCAGCCCTTAACGTTCCTTGAATATTTGACGGAAATACAGTTACATGCATACGAATAAGCAACTAATATTATTTGAATTTTTGAAAGATGTCTTTTAGTTGTACAAAAAGCAATGGCTGTACAACTCCTTTTCCAATCTTCTCCAACAGAATATAATTAATAGATATATTGTCTTTTTTCTTGTCTTTTAATAAAACTTTAAACGCCTTATTGGCATCAAAATCAACAAGCGTAGGCAATCCGTATTTATTCAATAATGAAACAACTGCTTCTGTATCTTTAAAAAATTTCAATTGATGAGAAATAATAGCCGCATAGGTCATCCCTATACTGATTGCCTGCCCATGACTTAATTCATATAAATTTTCTATAGCATGCCCGATTGTATGACCAAAGTTTAGCAACTTTCTATCCGCTTTTTCAAGCTCATCTTTCAAAACAATCGAAGCTTTTAATAAAGCATTTTTTTGAATCAGTTTTGCAAGTGCTTGGGTATTTTTTCGATAAAATGAAAGACTATTAGATGCTAATTCTTTGAACATCGATGCATCTTTAATACAAGCATGTTTAATGATTTCCGCAAACCCATTCTGCCATTCGCTTATTGGCAAAGTTTTTAATAAAGCATAATCATAAATAAGAAAAGAAGGCTGCCTAATAAGGCCTACCATATTTTTATATACGCCTACATCAATACCATTTTTACCACCAATGGAAGCATCCACCATTGCTAAGAGAGAAGAAGGAATAAATCCAAAATCAATTCCCCGCATATAAATACCTGCTATATATCCTGTGATATCTGTAACTACGCCTCCGCCAAATCCAATCAAAATTGTTTGTCTATCAGCTCCCATTGCCAACAATTGATCAATTACAACATCTACCGTTTGTTGTACTTTATATTGTTCACCTGGCTTCAACACAATTGTATTCCATCCTTTCAACTTCTTTTTATGAGCTTCAAAAACATGCTCATCTGTAATAATAATGGCATGGTCTTTTGAAACCAATTTTTCTAATTGCGCAAAATCGGCATCAAAATAGAAACGAGTAGACGTAGATGTAAATTGAATTTTTTTAGTAACCATTTACTTATTTATTCATGATTTTATTCTGATGGTTTATACTTTCCATATGAACTGCATCAAAATATTTGGTAATGAATTCTTTGCTTAAACCCAATTGATCTCCTTTTACAAAAGCTCTATCTAAAATAGCATTCCATCTATTGGTTTGCAGAATGGTGATATTATTCTCCTTTTTGTAAAGACCAATTTTGTCTGCCACTTTCATTCTTTGACCAAGCAATTGCATCAGTTCATCATCCAACTGATTTATTTGAGAACGCATTTTTTCCATATTGGCATGCAACTCTTCTGAATGGATGTCTTCGCTTCTCCAAATGATTGCATTGATCAATTCTCCTAATCTTTCAGGAGTTATTTGCTGTTTAGCATCACTCCATGCATTATCTGGATCAATATGACTTTCAATAATCAAACCATCAAAATCAAGGTCAATTGCTTTTTGAGCAACATCTGATAAGATATCTCTTCTACCACAAATATGAGATGGATCATTGATCATTAACATATCAGGATTCCTACGCTTCATCTCAATAGCCAAATGCCACATAGGTGCATTGCGATACTCTGTATTGCCATAAGAACTAAAACCACGGTGTATTAACCCAATATGCTTGATGCCAGATTTTGCAACTCTTTCAACAGCACCAATCCATAATTCTAAATCTGGATTAATTGGATTCTTAATGAGAACAGGAACATCCACCCCTTTAAGGGCATCAGCAACATCTTGAACACTAAAAGGATTAACCGTTGTTCTTGCACCAATCCATAAAACATCAACTCCAAAATGCAAGGCATCTTCTACTTGTTTTCCGGTGGCAACTTCCACAGCAACAGGTAAACCACTTGCTTTTTTGGCTTGTTGCAACCAAGGCAATCCCTTTGTTCCAACACCTTCAAAACTGCCAGGGCGAGTTCTAGGTTTCCATATTCCTGCACGGAGAATATCTACTTTTCCGGTTGCAGCAAGTTGAAGAGCAGTTTGCATTACTTGCTCTTCTGTTTCAGCACTGCAAGGCCCTGAAATGATAAGCGGTCTTTTGGCTAATACAGTATTGATGTTAACTGCTTGTTGTAAGGTCTGTTCCATGTATTATCATTTTCAATTCATCTTTCTGCTTTCATCTTTCATCTTTCTGCTTTCCTATCTCTTCCCTCCGCTATCCGCATCATTCATTCTAATTCTTCTTCCCTTATAGTTTTTACCATCAAGGGCACGAACCATTTGCTGTGCAGCATTTTTTTCAATTTCAATCCAGCTATTCATGTCTTTCATGTCTATTCTACCCAATGATTCTTTTTTAAGGTCGCTCATATCGAGAATATATTGAAGAAAACTTGCTTTAAAGAAACCATCTTTAGTTCCAAGGTTCACAAATAGTCTGCTATATCCTCCACTATTACTGCCCTCTCTTCTACCATCGCTTCTACCAGAAGAACGATCTTGACGGCTTCTGCTATCATTCCTATCTCCCCTATCATTTCTATCTCTTCCTCTTTCTGCTGGCTCCCTTCTGCCCTTATCTCTAAGATTTAAATCTTCTGCATTTTCATAGTATTTGAGGAATCTGTCAAACTCCATTGCTGCAACTCTTTTAAGCACATCTTCTTTACTTACATCAGCAAATTTCTCTGCTAACATAGGTACATAAGTTTCATAATCGCCATGACTAATATCTGCCGACAACAACTTTTCCATAAATGCGAAGAATTGCTTTCTGCAAACATCTTTTCCGGAAGGGATATCCATTTTATGAAACTGAGAATTATTGATTCTTTCGATCTGCTTCAGCTTATAGGATTCTTTTGCATGAACGATGGATACACAAATTCCTTGTAGGCCTGCCCTACCAGTTCTGCCGCTTCTATGTGTATAAATTTCCACATCATCTGGCAATTCATAATTAATTACATGGGTGATACCTTGCACATCAATACCTCTTGCTGCCACATCGGTTGCAATTAATAGCTGAAGACTCTTATCCCTGAATTGACCCATTACTTTATCACGTTGACCTTGCGTTAGATCTCCATGCAATGCATCAATATCATATCCTTCTCTGGTTAATCTTTCAGAAATTTCCTGCGCATCAATTTTGGTTCTGGTAAAAATAATACCGTATATGCCTGGATTAAAATCGATGATTCTTTTTAATGTTTCGTAACGGTGCTGTGCTGTAGTGAGGTAATACTGATGATCAATACTTTTATTGGCCATATTTACCTTCCCAACTGTAACCTCCTTAGGATCTTTCATATAGCGTTTGCTCACTTTACGAATTTCCGGCGGCATAGTTGCACTGAATAACCAAGTACTATTTCTTTGTGGAGTATTCTTTAAGATGAATTCAATATCATCTTGAAAACCCATATTTAGCATCTCATCAGCTTCGTCTAAAACAACATATTTAATTTGTTCTAGATTGATTGCTTTTCTTTCGATTAAATCAATCAACCTACCAGGAGTAGCTACAATAATTTGCACACCTCTTTTAAGATCCCTGATTTGTAAACCGATCGATGCCCCCCCATAAACAGCAACAACAGAAATTCCTGTCATGTACTTTTTAAAGAGTTCAATCTCTTTTACAATTTGCATACATAGCTCACGAGTAGGACATACTACTAAGGCCTGTGGATATTTGGCTGCAGCGTCGATAACATGCAGCAATGGTAGTCCAAAAGCTGCTGTTTTTCCTGTTCCGGTTTGTGCTAAACCAATAAAATCTGTTGTACCGCTCAATAAAACCGGTATCGCTTGTTCTTGAATTGCAGTTGGGTTCACATACCCCAACTCTGTGGTTGCTCGAATCAATCTCTCATCAATTCCCAACCCTTCGAATGTTGTCATTTACTTTAAAATTTGCGCAAAGGTACTTTATTTAT
>JBILRH010000187.1:0-2510 GCA_044372715.1 Sediminibacterium sp.
CCGTACTCTTCACCCACAACCAATCTCACATTTGGCGTTGTAAATCCAGCCAAAGTAATTACTGATACGCCTGGTGCTAACTTAGTAACCATACTTCTAAATTGAGTATAGTTTGCATTAATGCTCCAAGTAAAGTTTTTGCTTTTAATAGGAACCAATCCTAAAGTTAATTCAGTTCCTTTTGTTTCAATTTCACCTGCATTTTGGAACAAAGATGTTACCCCTGAAGCAGGAGAAACAGGAACACCAAATAATCCATCAGTTAATTTACGAACATAATAATTGGCTTGGATAGTTACTCTATTATCAAATAAAGAAACATCTGTTCCAATTTCCCACTCTGTAGTAAACTCTGGTTTTAACTTTGGATTACCAGCAGAATTAGAAATAGTATAACCAGAAAGTCCGTTAAACGGATAAGCAATATTTGGACCAAATCCATCAGATGCTCCACCAAGTGCAGCATAGTTATCGGTATTGTATGCTGGAGCTGCACGACCTACTATACCATAGTTGGCCCTTAATTTCCATGAATTCAATACTTTATTCTTTAAAGTTGGAATTGCTTCGGTCATATTTGCACTCAAAGCTGCAGCTGGATAAAAGATAGACTGACTACCCGGAGCCAATGTTGAAGCAAAATCATTTCTTGCTTTAACGTTTAAGGATAACCATCTTTTATAGTCTACAACAACATCAGCAAAAACACCTACAGTTCTAATTTGACCTGTACCAACTGATGGTGCATTGTGCACTGTTGCATTGCTAATTTGGTCAAAGCCTCTGATAGCCAAACCTGTACTTCTAACAGAAAGGCTATTGGAGAAATTATCAAAAATCTCATTTCCTAAAGTTGCAGCAACATTAAACTTACCAAATTGCTTTTGTGCATTTAATGTAAAATAAGAATTGATATTTCTTAGGTTATTTCTAACATCAGATATACCACCGGTACCATTGGCGGAAGTATTTCCACCACCTCTTGCACCAACTTCATCAAAACCATGCGATCTGAAAGTTTGAATATCTGCGCCTAATTTAAAATCGGCATTCAACCAATCATTAAATTTATACCTAGCACCCACATTACCGATAAATCTGTTTACTTCATCATTGTAACGTACATTGTCTAAAGACCAATAAGGATTGTCCTCTCCGCCATAAAACAATTGATTTCCAGCAGCATCGTAATAAGGACTACCTGTTAAATCATAACTACGCGGAATAAATAATCCACGGAAGAAAGGATTCGATAATTGATTACCTTGTTGTGATCTAATAGATGATGTATTATTAATGCTTAAATAAGAAGAAATAGATAATTTATTGGTAACTTCTGAATTTAAATTAAGTGACAATACATTTTTATTCAATTCATTGGCACGCAATACATAGGTTTCTTTGGTGTTATTATATGAAACACGATAGGTTGTTTTATCGTTACCTCCGCTTATTCCAATTGTATTTTGACGATTGAAACCATTTTGAACAATGTCAGCAACATTATTGGGGTATGCCCTCAAAGTTTCTGGACGTCCAAAAAAGTTGGTCACTGTTTGGCCAATCATTCTAGGCCCCCATGAAGTTGCCGCATTAAAGTTGTAAACACCCACTGTAGAAACTGCAGTTGCAGCTCCAGATGAAGTTCCTTGAGCATATTCATTCTGATACTCAGGTAATTGGTTAACAGATACAACAGCATAAGAAGAATTGAAATCTACATTATTCTTTGACCTTCTCTTTCCTTTTTTTGTAGTAATTAAAATTACACCAGCAGCACCCCTTGAACCATATAAAGAGGTAGCAGCTGCACCTTTTAATACAGTAAGGTCTTCGATATCGTCTGGGTTAATGTCTACTGCACGATTGGAGTTGGTTACACCACCTTGTAGCGCAACACCACCACCACCATTATCAATAGGTACACCATCTAATACAAATAAAGGCGCACTACTACCAGTCATAGAAGTATAACCCCTGATCAGAATAGCAGATCCTGCAAAAGAACCTCCAGTTCCTGAAGTTCTTACACCGGCTACTTTACCAACTACCGCATTGGTAATATTGGTATTGCGCACTTGTGTTAAATCTTCGGAAGAAATTTTTGGGGTTGAATAACCCAAGGTTTTAGAATCTCTTTTAATTCCAAAAGAGGTAACTACAACCTCAGAAAGATTGTCATCAGCACTAGATAAAGAGGCAGAAACCGAATTAGAAGCGCCTAAACTGATTTCTTTACTGCCGAAATTTAAGGCAGAAATAACCAATGTTTTTGCAGAAGAAGGCATGGTTAATTTAAAATTACCTTCCGCATCGGCGGTAGTTCCTACTTGGGAACCTTTAACTAAGACGGTTGCACCTGCAATAGCGGCACCCTTGTCATCTGTGATTTTTCCTGTGATGGTTCTGCTATTCTGAGCCGAAACTACAGATAAAGCCCCTATCAAAAGAAAGCACAAAAAAAGGAGTTTTCTCATGTGTTTTAATTTTTAGTTTAGAAGATGTTAAAA
>JBILRH010000067.1:0-9802 GCA_044372715.1 Sediminibacterium sp.
TGCGCCCAATTCTACAGGATCTCCTGCATCACGAATATTTTCAAAATTCACCCCTTTAACAGTGCGTCCATCTTTGATGTCTAAGCAGGCTATGATACGTTTTGTAAGCAAAATAAAATATGGTTTAAAGTTTATGAAAGATGAATTATGAGTTATGAGTAATGAGTAATGAATGAAATAAGTTCTTTTAGTGTAATTCTTCCTTCGTAAATAGCTTTGCCAATGATCACCCCACTACATCCTATTCTGTTTAAATCATGTAAATCTTCCAAACAACTAACTCCTCCAGAAGCTACAAAAAAAAGATTGGGCAATCGAGTAATTATCTGACCATACAATTCAATTGAAGGGCCTTCTAACTTGCCATCTTTGCTAATATCGGTACAAAAAACTTGATTCAAACCTTCATACATATATGATTGAATAAAATCGAATACATTGATATTAGTAGACTCCAACCAACCACCAACTGCTATTAATTCGTCTTTTACATCTGCACCTAAAAAGAATTTATCTGCTCCATACTCCTGAATCCATTGTTTAAATGTAGCAGCATCTTTCACAGCCAAACTACCAATAGTTGCCATAGCGGCTCCTGATTGAAAAACAATGGCTACATCTTTTTCAGTTTTTATACCACCTCCAAAATCTATAGTTAAATTGGTGTTAGATGCTATATTTTCAAGTACTTTCCAATTTTGAACCTTTCCCGCTTTTGCTCCATCCAAGTCTACTAAATGCAATCGATTAATACCCGATGCTTCAAATTCTTTGGCTACTTCAAGCGGACTTTCATTGTATATTTTCTTTTGTGCATAATCGCCCTGAGTAAGACGAACACATTTCCCATCAATGATATCTATGGCTGGTATTATTTGCATTAAACTGATAAATTAATAAAGTTTTTTAAAATTTGCTCCCCTATACCTGCGCTCTTTTCAGGATGAAATTGTGTTCCATAAAAGTTATTTTTTTGTAAGGCAGAACTATATTCTTTTCCATAGTTTGTTGAAGCAATGGTATTATTACAAAGAGCTGCATAATAACCATGAACAAAATAACAAAAGCTATTTTCCTTTACTTGATCAAACAACTCAGTTTTTAAATTAAAAATAGTATTCCAACCAATTTGAGGAATTTTAATACTTTCTGCATGTTCATTCTTAAAAGCCTTAACTGTTGTGTCAAAAATTCCCAAACATGGAGTATTATTTTCATCGCTTGATTTACACATTAATTGCATTCCTAAACAAATACCTAAAACAGGCTGCTTGAGCTGAATAATTAATTGATCTAATTTTCTTTCCTTTAGGTAATTCATGGCTGTACTAGCTTCTCCTACTCCTGGAAATATCACTTTATCTGCAGCAAGAATTGCTGAAGGATCATCAGTAACTAAAGCAGACATCCCAATTCGCTCTAAAGCAAAAAGAACAGATTGAATATTACCAGCATTGTATTTTATAATAACTAATTTCATTATCTACACTATTTTCCTATTATTGTTTGAAGAAATGAGCGAGTGGTATCTTCGATATCATTCATTTTCCCCAATTCCTTGATATATGCCGATCCTATAATTGCTCCATTGGCATTATTGCAAGCAGCATCAAAACTGGTCTTATCCTTAATTCCAAATCCTACCAAAATTGGATTTTTCAATTGCATTAATTGAAGGCGAAGTAAATATTTTTCAACTGAATCAAAATTGGTAACTCCCCCAGTTGTTGCCGAAGCACTCACTGCATATAAAAAGCCTTTGCTTAATTGATCTAAATGCTTGATTCTTTCCGGAGAAGTTTCTGGAGTAACAAGAAAAATAAAATCAAGCCCATATTTTTTTATGATGGCCTCAAACTCATTTTCAAATTCAAATTCTGGAAGATCTGGTAAAATCAGTCCATCAACACCTACAGCTGCTGCATCTTTACAAAACTCCTCAAATCCATACTGAAGAACTGGGTTCATATACCCCATCAATATTACCCCTGTATCTTTTAAAATGGGATTATTTCTACAATTAGCTAATTGTTGAAACAATAATTTCATATTCATACCATTGGATAAAGCCACGCTACTGCTTTCTTGAATAACAGCTCCATCGGCAAGTGGATCGGAATAAGGCATTCCAATTTCAATAATATCTGCCCCATTTTTTGCTAAAGATTCCATAATAGCAATCGTATCATTCAATCTTGGAAACCCAGCCGTGAAATATACATTCAACACTTTGGTTAACTTATTATTAAATATTTTTTTAAGCCTACTCATTTTTTTTATTTTATTAGTACATCCCTTCTTGCATGGCCATCATATAAGTAGAAAGATCTTTATCGCCTCTTCCACTTAAACAAATTACAACAATATCAGAAGGCTTTAAATTCAGTTTACCCAATACTGCAAAAGCATGTGCCGTTTCTAAAGCAGGAATAATACCTTCTGTTTTACTTAAATGAAAAGCAGCTTCCATCGCTTCATCGTCTGTAGCGCTTAAAAAAAGTCCGCGTCCAGATTGAAACAAATTTGCATGTAAGGGTCCAACACCTGGATAATCCAAACCAGCAGAAATACTATGTGGTTCCACAACCTGACCATCGGCAGTTTGCATTACTAAACTTTTACTCCCATGTAAAATTCCAGGTTTGCCCAATTGTGTAGTGGCTGCACTCATGCCACTATTTACTCCATGACCGGCTGCCTCTACTGCTACCAATTGAACAGATGGCTCATTTAAATAATGATAGAAAGCTCCAGCCGCATTACTTCCACCTCCTACACATGCCACAACATGAGATGGCAATTCAGATCCAGTTTTTGCATTCAATTGCAACCTAATTTCTTCACTGATAACACTTTGAAAACGCGCAACCATATCAGGATATGGATGTGGGCCTACTACACTACCAATAATATAATGGGTATTATGAGGATGATTGATCCAATCTCTAATTGCTTCGTTGGTTGCATCTTTTAAGGTTTTACTGCCACTGGTTGCAGGAATAACTGTAGCCCCTAACATTTTCATTCTTGCAACATTGGGAGCCTGACGCTCAATATCTTTCTCTCCCATATATACTATGCATTCCATTCCCTTAAGCGCACAAACTGTTGCTGTTGCTACTCCATGTTGCCCTGCTCCAGTTTCGGCAATGATGCGTGTTTTACCCAATCTTCTGGCCAATAATATTTGACCAATCGTATTATTGATTTTATGAGCCCCTGTATGACAAAGATCTTCTCTCTTTAAAAAAATGTTTGTATTAAACTCTGCACTTAATCTTTCTGCATAAAACAATGGAGTTGGCCTACCAACATAATCTTTCAACAAAGATTTAAATTCTTTGATGAAGTCTGGATCTTTCATGATTGAAAGATATTGGGCATGCAATGCCGCAACATTTCCATGCAACATTTCCGGAATATAGGCACCCCCAAATTGGCCATAGTATCCTTGCTCGGTTGGATTTTGGTAATTCATAATTAGCTATTAATTTGTTGTAGTTCAACTAAAAAACAATCAATCCTTCCAGTCATATAGTTCATTTGATCTTTTTTATTTGATGGATAAATGATTCCACCATATCCATATTCTTAATACCTGGTGAAGTTTCAAATTTACTATTGATATCGATAGAAAAAAGATCTTTAGCAACAGGTAATTCTGCAAAAGCTTGAATTGATGCAATATCTTCAGGCCCTATTCCACCACTTAGAAAGAATGGCTTATTGATGGTTATATTTTTCAAAACCGTCCAATCAAACTTTTCACCAGTTCCACCAAAAGAGGCTCCTGCTGTGTCAAATAAAAAAATGTCTACAATATCTTGATAATCTTTTATTTTCCAAAGCACATCATCGTCGTTTCTAATCCTAAAAGCTTTAATTACAGTTACATAGTCTGCAATTTTTTCGCAATATTTGGGTGATTCGTCGCCATGTAATTGAACCAAGTACAAACCACAATCATCTACCTGTTTCAAAACCTGTTCAACAGTTTCATTTACAAACACGCCAACTTTACTGATTTTTTGGCCTTTGGCCTTTTTTAAATCAGCTGGTTGCAGATGTTTAAGAATGTAGCGAGGAGATTTTGGATAAAAAATAAATCCACCAAACTCCACCTCCATTTCATCTAGGCGCATCAATTGACTAATACTATTTAAACCACATACTTTAGACCGCATGCTGTTTTTCTTTTAGTTGCTGAACAAAATCGGCAAAAGCAATCGAAGGGTTGGCTTCCTTCATAAAATGTTCTCCAATCAGAAAACCTTTGAATCCTGCTTTTTGTAAAGTTATAATTGTATCAACATTGTTGATGCCACTTTCTGCTATAGCTGGCTTGGTATTTGGAATTTGATCAATCAAATTAAGTGAATTGGCTATACTCACTTCAAAACTCTTTAGGTTTCTATTGTTTACCCCAACCAAGTCTACTTCATCACAAATATGCCCCAACTCTTCTTTGCAATGAATCTCAAGCAATACTTCTAATCCAAGACTTTTAGCCATCCTAGCCATATGTTTTACTGATTGAACAGATAGGCAAGCTGCAATTAAAAGAATCACTTCAGCCCCAAATGCTTTGGCCTCAATCAACTGATATTCATCAATCATAAAATCTTTACGGAGTATGGGCACTTCATTAACCGTTGCTTTGATCAAATCTGAAATGCTTCCTCCAAAAAAATGTTCATCAGTTAAAACCGACAATCCAGAAGCACCTTTGGCCGAATATGCCATAGTAACTTCTTCTACGGTTGAATGATTATTGATGATACCTTTACTTGGGCTTTTTCTTTTAAACTCAGCTATTATACCTGTTCGCAAAGGATCGGAAATAAAACTTTTTAATGAAAGGGTATCTTTATTAAAAAAATATTCTTTTTCCAAAGTAGTGACAGGCATAGCTATCTTTCGATTAGCTACTTCTATCTTCTTTTGAGCAATTATTTGATCTAAAATATTCATCACTATGATTGTAATTCGATTAGTTTTTTTAATCCTTTGTAGGCATTTCCACTTTCTAAACTTTCTACTGCAGCTGCATATGCCAACTCGTAAGTTGAATATGAACCAGTTGAAAATAATGCCATTGATGCATTGGCCAGCACTACAGCATTCTGCGACCATGTACCTTCACCTTTAATTATTTTCATGAATATTTTAGCCGACTCTTCAACAGTATTTCCCCCATGTATATCCTCAGGCTGCACCATTCTTTTTCCTAATTGTTCTGGAGTATAAATAATTTCACCTGAATTGGTAATTACCTTAATATCTGCGGTCAGCGATATTTCGTCGTATCCATCTAAACTGTGAATGATGGTAAACGCATTACCTGTTTGTTGCAATAAGTAATTATAGATTCTTGCCATTTCTAAACTGTAAACACCTACTAATTGATAATCCGGACTTGCCGGATTAACCATTGGCCCAAGTATATTGAAGAAAGTACGAACACCTAAATTTTTTCTAATTGGCCCAACTAATTTTAATGCTGGATGAAATAAAGGCGCATGTAAAAAACATATATTGGACTCATCTAATTCTTTTTGCAATGAATCATTATTGTTTTTAAACCTATAGCCCATCTGCTCCATTACGTTGGAAGCCCCACTAATGGTAGAGGCGCCATAGTTGCCATGCTTGGCTATTTTTTGACCAGCTCCAGCAACAATAAAACAAGCCAAAGTAGAAATATTGAAGGAGTTTTTTCCATCCCCACCGGTTCCAACAATATCCATAATTTTGCCACCGGTTAAATTTACTTTAATAGAAAGTTGCAATAATGCATCTCTAAAGCCCAGCAGTTCTTCAATGGTAATACTGCGCATTAAATAAACTGTAATAAATGCGGCTATTTCAGCATCATTGTAGATCCCATTTGAAATATTCAACAATACATCCTTTGCCTTTTCTCGAGTCAAGGATTTATGCTCAAATAAATATTGTAATATTTTTTTCATTAAATATTGTTATCTTTTTAACCAGTTTTGAATCATTTTTTCACCATCTGGGGTTAATACACTTTCAGGATGAAACTGAACACCTTGAATATCAAAAGATGTATGCTGAAGCCCCATTATATAACCATTAGAATCTCTAGCAGTAATTGTTAAACATGCAGGAACCTGCTGATCATCTACAACCCAACTATGATATCTTCCAACAATAATTTCATTAGGAAGTTCATCAAATAAATAACTTCTTTGATTATTAGATACCGAATGAATGGTTATCGGTGAAGCTACTCCATGGAATACCGTTGAAAGATTAATCAATTTACCTCCAAATGATTGACCAATTGCTTGATGCCCTAAACAAACACCTAAAATGGATTTGGTTGGTGCATAGGCTTTAATTAAATCAAGCAACATACCTGCTTCTGAAGGAATTCCAGGGCCAGGTGATAAAATAATTTTATCATATGCAGCAACTGATTCTAATTCAATTGCATCATTTCGAAATACATCCACCGAAACATTTGGAAACTTAGCAACCAAATGCACCAAGTTATAAGTGAATGAATCATAATTATCAAATACCAAAATTTTTTGCATCTCTTTAATTTTGAACTAACCAATATCTCAACTTTCCGCTTTCATCTTTCTGCTTTCATCTTTCTTGTCTCATAATTCTTGCGCAGCAATTGCTGCCATTTTTAAAGCATTCAACTTATTATTTACTTCCTGTAATTCACTTTCAGGAATACTTGCAGCAACTACTCCCGCACCAGCTTGATAAATCAATGTATTGTTCTTACACAAAAAAGTACGAATCATAATTGCATGATTACAGGAACCATTGAAGCCCATAAACCCAATTCCACCTCCATAATAAGACCGATTGGTAGGTTCATGTTGATCTATCAATTCTAAGGCTTTTATTTTAGGTGCACCACTTAAGGTGCCAGCCGGAAATGTATTAGCCAATAATTCAAATGGATTTTGATTGGGTTTAACCATTCCAGTTACTTCACTTACCAAATGAATTACATGACTATAATATTGTACTTGACGATAATGGGCTACTTGAACATTTGTGCAAACTTTACTCAGGTCATTTCTTGCCAAGTCTACCAACATAACATGCTCTGCATTTTCTTTAACATCATTCAATAATCGCTCAGCAGCTGCTTGATCTACAATATCATCTCCAGTTCTTTTAAAAGTACCTGCTATGGGATGTACAACTGCTTTTCCATTTTCGATAATTATTTGAGCCTCAGGAGAAGAACCCATTAATTTATAATCACCATAATCAAAGAAAAATAAATAGGGAGATGGATTGATACTTCTCAAAGCTCTATAAACATTAAACTCATCACCAATATAGGCTTGCTCAAAACGCCTACTCAATACAATTTGAAATACGTCACCTCTTAAGCAACTTTTAATTCCTTGTTGCACCATTGCTAAATAAGCTTCATTGCTCATATTGGACCTTTCCTCACCCACTAATTTGAATGGAAAAACAGGCACATCTTTATTCTTGATTAATGATTCAACCAAAGACAAGTCCGACTCAAGTCCATTAATTTTATTTTCACAGAGTATCAATTCATCTTTAAAATGATTGAATGCGATCACATATTGATACAACCGATAACGCATCAATGGGATAGCTTCATCCCCTTTTTGAGTAAAAGGTACTTTATCGAAAAACCGAACTGCATCGAAAGTTGTATATCCATACAGTCCTTGTGCAAATTTGAGTGAATTATCTAAAGAATCAGACAATTCAAATTGTTGCATAAATTCCCATACCAATTTCGGAACTTCTTTTCCTGCTTCTATTTTTATTCGTTCAGGTTGTTCTCCAGGGAGTTTAAATTCTACACTTTTAGCAGAACTGATTTCGATTCCTGCAATAGCATTGATACAAATAAAAGAATAACTATTTTCAGAAGCATGATGATCGGTACTCTCTAATAAGATCGTATCCCTAAATCGATCCCTCAAGCGAAGATAAATTCCAACAGGCGTAAATATATCGCCCAGCATGCGCTTACCTATTGTTTCGATGTATATTCTTTGCATAATTTCCCTTTAGTATAACAAAAAAGCCCCGAGATTTTCGGGGCTTTGAATATATTCAAATGAGTATTGGCTATGCCACTACAGTCCCCGTTTGGAATCTGAATGCCACCACCAATATTTGTTAATTACCATCATTAATGTTACAAAGATCTGGGATTGAAAGCAGAATTCAAAAAAATTAACGTTGATTATCCTTTTTTGGAATAAAAAAATGAATAAAATGCATTGAATTAAGCATTAGATACCGAAATTTGAAAAAAAAACAAAGAAATGAAACTGCTATTTGCCTTTATACTAACTCTATCCCTTGCATTTACTTCTTCCTCCATTTTTGCTTCTGACAATAACCCAGACCTGATTTTAGGTTTTTGGAAAACCGGAGAAGGCAATGCTGTGGTTCAAATTTATAAGCAAGAAGACCGATTCTTTGGCAAAATTGTTTGGTTAAAAGAACCCAACGACCCAGCTACAGGTAAACCCAAAGTAGATCAAAAGAATGAAGATCCAAAATTAAAGGGACGCCCAGTAATGGGAATGATTAACCTAAGAGATTTTAAATTTGCAAAAGCCAATCTTTGGGAAGATGGAAAAATTTACGACCCAAAAAGCGGAGAAGATTATAGCTCAAAAATAACCTTCATTGATGCTAATACCATCGAAGTAAGAGGATATGTAGGAATTTCTATGTTTGGAAGAACTGATACCTGGAAGCGCCAACAAGTAAAATAATTATAAGCTTACTAAGTTCAAACTTACATTAAAGAAGAAAGCATTACCCAATGTAGTGGTAACGATTTCATTTGGCTTAGCTCCATTATAACGATCAACCAC
Source organism: Sediminibacterium sp. (assembly GCA_044372715.1). Lineage (GTDB taxonomy): Bacteria > Bacteroidota > Bacteroidia > Chitinophagales > Chitinophagaceae > Sediminibacterium. Next base: position 8,874 of record JBILRH010000067.1, read on the forward strand.
ATTAAACCTTCCATTAACCCTTAGACCAGACTGAACACTCAACCACCAAAAACCAAACAAACTTCTTTCATAAGTGAATTTGGTTTTAATTTCTCCTCTTTGTAAAAATGTAGATGGTAAAGAACCATTGTTCAACTGGTATTGATTACCCTCCAATTCATACCCAGCAAAAAGCATTGATTTCTTATTGATATTCCTTCTAACAGCAACTTTTGCAGGAAAAACAGATTCTATACCCCATTGCTCATTAAAGGTTTGATTGTATAATAGCACTGGAATTATAATTGGTCTGCCCAAACGATAAGTTCTTGCAGCTCCAATTCCCCACATTAAATTTTCAGTAGGCTTCCAACCATAAACAAATGAACCACTGTATGTTATTGCATTACTAGAAATAGAGCCGCCAGATTGATTTTGCCAGTTGGCATCAGCAATCACTTGAAACAATAAAAACTTTTTTTCATTCAATGGCTTGAATACAGTTGCTGATAGTCCTGCACTATTTAGTCCATTATTATTTAATGATTGATACAATGGATATGGGAATGAATAATTAGCTCCATCATAATTTGTTCTCCAATAGTTGGCAGCTAAATTAATAATGAGGTTATTTTTAGAAACTATTGGTGTAAACAAACCCAACCTTAAGCCTCTTGCATTATCGTATCGCTGAGTTTCATTACGAGGAGAAGGACTTGCTTTAAAATCATGCGCCCCTTGATATTCATAACCAATTGAGATAAATCGATTGGGGGTTTGATTCAATACTTTTTGAGTACAATATCTTTTAATAGGCTTTTCATCTACATCAGAAAAACTAAAATTATTACCTGATACAAGGGTATCTGTTTGGGCAAACAACATTTTACCAAAAAAAATACATGCAATTAATAAGTAATTCCGCATACGTAATGATTGATTTATAGTGC
>JBILRH010000123.1:0-5496 GCA_044372715.1 Sediminibacterium sp.
CAAAACTTTTTTTACCTTCTGGAGCATCCAAGCCATTAAAATTGGCACTTACCATATAACGCCATGGGTTTTTATTTTTTAGAAAAAAACTTCCTGTTATAACCAAACGATCTCCCCTGAATTCTGTTCCTGGGTCTACTTTGCCTACTTGTAATAGATTGTTATTGTCTTGAGATACAATATTGTGGTCGAGCAAGATAGCCAAACCAATATTCATGGTGAAAAATTTGTTTTTTATTTGATTCCACTTTTTGGCTGCAACATTGGGGGCTGTTGTTGCATTAGCCTCTCTGATAACCATCGATGTGTCATCAAATGTTTTGAAAATATCTTGAGCCTCAGTTCTTGTAGAAATTATTGATAACAATAAGAATAAAAAATATCTACTAAACCTACTTGAATGGAACATGTGCATATTTTTAATTATGGTTTGCAATTTATCATTTTGTGATGAGTAAAGCATGTATTATGGAAAATCTTTGATTCAAGTTTTAATTTGATACTAGTTTGAGTGTGTTCGGGCGTGGAAGGATTAGCTCACTTCATTTTATTTCGTTCGCTGATCCTAAAAAGTTGGTCTTACTCAAAATCCCCACACCGCCTTCGGCGTTGCGTCTTTTTCATTCTCACTCTTATCCAAGCAAGCTTGTAACGGATTAGCTCACTTCATTTTATTTCGTTCGCTGATCCTAAAAAGTTGGTCTTACTCAAAATCCCCACACCGCCTTCGGCGTTGCTTGGGGTTTCCCATTTTCGTGCTTTCAAAAGCAAGCTTTTTACGCCCTCAAATAGTAAACCCCGGTACTACGTACCAGGGTCTTTTGTGCCCGAGACTGGATTCGAACCAGCACGCCGTTTCCAGCACCACCACCTCAAGGTGGCTTGTCTACCAATTTCAACACCCGGGCAAATCAAAATCTATAAGATTTGCAATATTAGAAAATAATTATTACATCCTTTCAGGTACTTTTATACCCAATATATTCATGCCTGTTTTTATAACTTGAGCAGTTGAAATGGCCAACATCAATCGCAAGTTTTTCTTCTCATCAGTTTCTGCATTGGCAATAGAATGTTCATTATAAAATGAGCTAAACACTTTTGCTAGATTGTATATATAAATAGCCACTTTAGAAGGATCCTGTTCATTGCCAGCATCTTTTAACACAGCAGGAAATTGTTCCAACTCAATTGCTAATTCCTTCTCCAATGGTAAAAACGAAATTGTAGAATTGGGTATTTCGATAACAGAAGCTGCATCTACATTCATCTTACGCAGAATACTTTTTATTCTGGCATGTGTATACTGTATAAATGGCCCAGTAAATCCATGAAAATCGATACTCTCTTCAGGATTAAATACCATTTTCTTTTTTGGATCTACGCGCAACAAGAAAAATTTCAATGCGCCTAAACCCAATGTTTCATACAATTCATTTCTCTCGCTTTCTGTAAAGTCGTTTACTTTACCGAGTTCTTCTGTTTTCTTTTTGGCAATAGCAATTATTTCATCCACTAAATCATCTGCATCAACAACAGTTCCTTCTCGGCTTTTCATTTTACCTGTTGGTAATTCAACCATTCCATAGCTTAAATGAAATATGCCATCGGCAGATGGTAGTTGTAGTTTTTGACAAATCAACTTCAACACCTTGAAATGATAATTTTGTTCGTCGCCCACAACATAAATACTTTGACTGGCATTGAATTCTTTTTGTTTCTGTTCGGCCAATCCAATATCCTGTGTTATATAAACCGATGTACCATCTTTACGTTGAACTAATTTTTCATCCAATCCATCACTGGTTAAATCGATCCAAACAGATCCATCTTCTTTTTGATAAAAAACTTTATCTGCTAGTCCTTTCTCTACTAGATCTTTTCCTAATAAATAAGTATTGCTTTCAAAATAAGTTTTATCAAAATCAGTTCCAATTTTTGCATAAGTAACATCAAATCCTTGATATACCCATTGATTCATTTTCTCCCAAAGCTCTATTATAGCTGGTTTTCCTTCTTCCCAATCAAACAACATTTGTTGAGCAGCTAATAGGATAGGAGCTTTTTTTTCAGCCTCTTCTTGTGAAATTCCATTTGCCTTTAATTGCTCCACTTGAAGCTTATACTCGTCATTGAATTTTACATAATAGTCTCCAACAAAATGATCTCCTTTTTTATTGGTACTTTCTGGTGTTGCACCATTGGCAAATAATTGCCAGGCAATCATACTTTTGCAAATATGAATTCCTCTATCGTTAACAATACAAGTTTTTACAACGGTATTGCCCGTAATTTTTAGGATTTCTGCAATACTTCTTCCCAAAAAATTATTCCTTAAATGTCCTAAGTGTAATGGTTTGTTTGTATTAGGTGAGGAATATTCAACCATTACTGTTGATCCATTTTCAGGAGAGGCACCAAATTTTTGGTTGATATAATTTGTGGTTAAAAAATCAGCCCAAATAGTATTATTGATGCCAAGGTTTAAAAAACCTTTTACTACATTAAATGAGGTAAATAATGTTCCAAAATGTTCTAGTAAATAATTTCCTAGTTCATTTCCAATAGCTTCTGGAGATTTTTTCAGTTCTTTTACAAATGCAAATAGAACCACTGTATAATCGCCTTCAAATTCTGGTTTGGTTAGATTAACTAAAATTGATTCAGATTGTACAGTCTGATTATATAAAGCAAGTATGCTTGAAGCTGTTGCTGATTTTATTTGTTGTGTAACACCCATATTGAATCTCCATTTCGGGTGACAAAACTAACTATTTAAGCGCTACCTTCGCAATCCGTTATGCAAAAGCTGCATTTTTTTGTTCGTAATTTGATTCTTCAAACGGTAGATTTCTTTTATCCACTGTTTCGCCGCTTCATGCCCTTGCAAACTTTCAGATATGCTGCATGTGGAGGTTTTAATACTGTATTAGATATCAGTTTATTTTTTATTGCCTACAATTTTATCCTTTTAAAGCAACCCGTTCAGATAGGTCAACTAACCATAGTAGCGCATATTGCGTCTTTTTTAATGAGCTTTTTAATCACTTTCCCAATCGGCTTTTATCTAAGCAGGTATGTTGTATTTCAAGAAACCAATGTGGCAAAAGCCCGGCAATTGGGCAAATATTTCATGGTAGTATTAAGTTGCTTGGTGATGAATTATATTTTTTTAAAATTATTTGTGGATCTAATGGGTTGGTATCCTACACCTTCTAAAATACTAACCACTTTTTTTGTAGTTGCATTCTCCTATTTTTCTCAAAAAAACTTTACGTTCAAGCCAGTTAAGCATTAATTCAAAACTGGCAAATCTTCCTTTTCCATTGAATCTTGATAATTGGGACTGCATTAAAAATTGCTAAAATGACCCATTTTAGTCTATAATAGACGTTGCTAACCTACAAAATGGCTTGAAAAAAGAACAATAAACTGAGATTATGACATTATTTCATTGAACCAGTAGATGGCATAATCATTGACATATTCCTAATAGAAAAATTAAAAATATGGGAAAGATAATTGGAATTGACCTCGGAACCACCAATAGTTGCGTATCCGTAATGGAAGGAAACGAGCCAGTAGTTATAGCCAACGACGAAGGCCGTAGAACTACACCATCCGTAGTGGCTTTTTTGAAGAATGGCGAACGTAAAGTGGGTGATCCTGCTAAACGTCAGGCAATTACCAATCCTCAAAATACCATTACAAGCGTTAAACGTTTCATGGGTCGTCAGTTTGATGAAGTAACTGAAGAAATTAGCCATTGGAGTTATAAAGTTGCCAAAGGCGATAATAATACTGTTAGAGTAGCGATTGATGATCGTTTATATACTCCACAAGAAATTTCTGCGATGATTTTGCAGAAAATGAAAAAAACAGCGGAAGACTATTTGGGTCAAGAAGTAACAGAAGCTGTTATTACTGTTCCTGCATATTTCAACGATGCTCAACGTCAGGCAACCAAAGAAGCTGGTGAAATTGCAGGTTTAAATGTTAGAAGAATTGTAAATGAACCTACTGCTGCAGCATTGGCTTATGGATTGGATAAAAAGCATGCAGATCAAAAAATTGCCGTATTCGATTTAGGCGGTGGTACTTTTGATATTTCCATCTTAGAATTAGGAGATGGTGTATTCGAAGTAAAATCTACCAATGGAGATACCCATTTAGGTGGAGATGATTTTGATAAAGTAATTATGGACTGGTTGGCTGAGGAATTTAAAAACCAAGAAGCAATAGATCTTCGTAAAGATCCAATGGCTTTACAGCGTTTAAAAGAAGCAGCTGAAAAAGCTAAAGTAGAATTGAGTTCTTCTGCTGAAACAGAGATCAATTTGCCATATGTTACTGCAGTTGACGGAGTGCCTAAACACTTAGTAGTAAAATTAACTCGTGCTAAATTTGAACAATTATCAGATAATTTATTTGCTCGTTGTTTAAAGCCTTGTGAAGCAGCTTTAAAAGATGCTGGCTATTCTATTACAGAAATTGATGAAATCATTTTAGTAGGTGGTTCAACTCGTATTCCTAAAGTACAAGAAATAGTAGAAAAATTCTTTGGTAAAAAACCAAATAAAGGAGTTAACCCTGATGAAGTGGTTGCAGTTGGTGCAGCTATTCAAGGTGCTGTTTTATCTGGAGAAATTAAAGATGTATTGTTATTAGACGTTACTCCTTTAAGCCTTGGTATCGAAACCATGGGTGGCGTAATGACAACCATGATTGCATCTAATACAACTATTCCTACCAAGAAAACAGAAGTATATTCTACCGCTAGCGACAATCAACCTGGTGTTCAAATTCATGTATTACAAGGTGAGCGCCCAATGGCCAATCAGAACAAGAGTTTGGGTATGTTTAACTTAGATGGAATTCCTCCATCTCCAAGAGGTGTACCTCAAATTGAAGTTACTTTTGATATTGATGCCAACGGTATGTTACATGTAAGCGCAAAAGACAAGGGTACTGGTAAAGAACAAAAAATTCGCATCGAAGCTGGATCTGGTTTAAGCAAAGAAGAAGTAGAGAAAATGAAAGCTGAAGCTAAAGCCAACGAAGCAACTGATAAAGAAGCCAGAGAAAGAGTAGAAAAAATCAATCAAGCAGATAGTTTAATATTCCAAACTGAGAAGCAATTCAAAGAATTTGGAGATAAGATTCCTGCAGATAAAAAGGGTGCAATCGAAACTGCTTTAACCAAGTTGAAAGAGGCACATAAAAATCAGGATATTCCGGCAATTGATGCTGCGATGACTGAGATGAATACTGCTTGGACTGCTGCTAGTGAAGACATTTACAAAGCGCAACAAGAATCTGGTGCACAACCAGGTGCTGAACAAGCTGGTCCTCAACAAAATGCTCAACAATCTAGCAATGATACTGTTGAAGATGCTCAGTTTGAAGAAGTAAAATAAAAATTAAAAAACAATAAAAGAAGCCGTCTCATAAATACATGAGGCGGTTTTTTTGTTAGTAGATGTCCCGTCCTGAAAT
>JBILRH010000068.1:0-9275 GCA_044372715.1 Sediminibacterium sp.
AGTTGGCATTTCCCACATAAGCAGGATCAATTTCTGTAATTGTATTTCTATTGGTAGTAATATTAAAATCAGTTACCCATTTAAATCCATCACGGGTTCTTGGTAAAATATTTACAGATGATAAAGTTAATTCCACTCCAGAATTTTTCATCGCACCACTATTCACTGTTATATTTGTAACGCCATTTACACTAGGAATAGACTGGCTAATCAACAACTCACTGGTTGTTCTAGTATACACTTCAAATGAACCAGAAATTCTTCCTTTAAACATAGAAAAGTCAATACCAACATTGATGGGGAAATTTTTCTCCCAAGTTAAGTTGTCATTTGCTAACTGTATTTGAGCTAATCCAGATTGTAAATTATAATCGCTACCGGCACTGTATAAGCCAAATGATTCAAAATTATCAATACCCTGATTACCGGTATATCCAATACTACCTCTCAATTTTACTTCATTTAACCAATCAATATCATAGAATTTCTCATTCGAGATATTCCATCCTGCTCCTATAGACCAGAATGTTGCTTTTCTAAAATTTTTGGCGAAACGAGATGATGCATCCTCTCTAATTGAACCCGAGATAAAATACAAATCTTTAAAAGAGTAATTGGCATTTAAAAACTTACTTACCAATCTATTGGCTGTTCCAGTTCCTGTTGTTAAAGTAGGGCTTGATCCACCGGCAGCAGTGTTTGTTCCTGGCGCAATTCCATTTACTGCAATATTAATGTCTACATCAGATCTACCTTGGGCTTCATAACCTGCAAAAGCCTCTAATTTATGATTGCTACCAAATTCGGTTTTATAACGAATAATATTGGTGCTCACCCAGTTGGTAATATCCTGCGTATAATTTTCAATGGTACCTCCTACAGCAACAATGGCATTTCCCACACGTGGATCGTATTGAATGCTGCTGAATGCATGGTTAAAATCGATTGCATAAGAACCTTCAAAAGTTAATCCTTTTAATATCTTATAAGTTAAAGCGGAATTACCAGAAATATTATAGGTTTTAGCATTTCGCTTGGTTGTTTCAATAACAGCTACAGGATTGTAACCATTGTTATAACCCAACTCATAGGTTTGTCCATCAGATTTATAAACTGGCAACCATGGGGCTAAGCGATACATGGCTCTAATTGGATTGGCAAAAAACGAACCCCCTAAAAAATTACTGGTACGTTGAAAACTTCCACTAAATCCTCCTTTAAAAGAAAGCCTTTTGGTTAATTCAGAAGTAATATTTACACGATAAGTAGCTTTATCGTAATCAATTCCCCTTGTTGGGGCATCTGAGTTGTAATAACTTCCTGAAACAAAAAAAGTCGATTTATCATTCCCACCACTTGCATTCAAATTGTATTGCGAATATTTACCTTGACGCAATACTTGTTCAAACCAGTCGGTGTCTGTTGTTCTGCTGATACTATTTGCATTCAACAAAGAATCGTATGAGCTTGCTGGATTACCTGCATTTACCCAACCTTCTCTATAATACTGAAGGTATTGCTCAGTATTCAATGTTTTTTGTTCTTCTCTGATAGTATTATTATTGGTACCATTTTGATAGGTAAAATGTATTTTACTTTTACCTGATTTACCTTTTTTGGTAGTGATCAATACTACTCCATTGGCAGCTCTCGAACCATATAATGATGTAGCAGCGGCATCCTTTAAAATAGACATGGTTTCTACATCATTGGCGTTTAAACCTGCAATGGTATTACTGTTCATTCCAGATATATCTCCACTCACTACGGGAATTCCATCAATAACATATAAAGGAGCAGACCCTGCATTGATTGAACCAATACCACGCACCCTTATATTAGGAACACTTCCTGGTTGTCCACTTGCATTGGTAGATTGAACCCCTGCAATATTTCCCTGAATACTTTCTTGTACAGAGGCATTTGGCGCACTTTCAATAACAGCATTTTTTACTGTACTTACTGCTCCAGTAAAAGAACTTCTTTTTTGATTGGAATAGGCCAAAACCAAAACATCAGAAAGATTGTTTTCTGCGTCCTGCATTTTTACGATTGTCATTTTAGGATCAAATACAGAAACGTTCTGAGCAATAAGGTCTACTCTCGAGAATGTAAGTGCATCGCCTTTTTTCACTTTGATGGTAAAAGAACCATCTTCTGTAGAAATTGTTCCCCCTTTGGCTTTTAGAATTTTAACCGATACGTTAGACAAAGGTTGGTTATCCTTGATGGAAACCACTTTACCTGTTATGGTAATAAAATCATTTCCTGACGTAGAAGCAGGATTTTTGCTTTGGGCAATGATTGTATTGGATAGCAAACATATTGCCAACCCAAACATTGCCATCAATACATGGATGTTTTTTTTCATATAGCAGTAGTTAAATCATTAAATAGCCCTTTCGAACTAAATTCAACAACAAAATACAGTAGATAAGCATCAAAGTGCAGATTTGTTCTTTCTAATGTGTTTTCAAATATTATTTGTAATTTCCGAAATGATTTTACTGTTTCCGAAATTGATAATGTTTTGATTTTCAATTAATTAATAATTTTATGCTTAAAAAAGGCAAAGAAGAAATAATTTATTTATTGAACAAATCAATCGAAAAGTTTCAATTAGAGACCGGTAAATCAATTGTTCAAAACACCAATCGCAAGAATTATGAAGAGCTGGCTATCACGTTAAGTGAGATTAGTAATCAATTACCAGAAACCGCTGCCGAGCTAGGTCATATAAATTATGAACCAGATCCACAAAAAGGTAAAGCTGATTTTCCGTTTCGAAAATATGATATAACAGGGGGTCAAATCAAAGATGCATTGATGGGCTTGGTTGCAAATCCTCGACCATTTTTAGTGGATACTTGCTATATATATTTATACAAGATGGGGCGCCAGGCTTTTGAATTAAATCCAATTGATCCTTCCCTTATTGCTACAGAAGAGCAAAATAGCAGTTCTAAAGACAGTTATTCTATTATTACAGAAAACCAGCAATTAAAATTGCGTTTAGCGGCGCTTAAAAAAGAAACCAGTCAAAGCATATTTCAGCGGCTGAAGTTTTATAGGTTGATTTTTATTCCACTTTCTGTTATTTTCTTAGCCGGAGCCGTTTATTTTTGGAATTTGAATAATGCAAACAATGCCAAGTGGAATTCCATTCGAGAAGACTTTAATCTATTGCCTTATAAAGTTACTCAATCAGAAATTGATAGTTTAGAAGGGGTTTGGATTTGCTATACCAGTTCTCCACAAGCTAGGTTATCCGACCCCAATCGTTTTCATAAAGTAGTAGCCAATTTAGTAGATATTAAATACAAGGATGGTTATTTTACGTACAAGCGCTTTGGTGCCAGTTTCGACCATATTGGATATATCCAATTTGAATCTCCAAAAATCCTATCGATTCATTCTAGAATAATGAATACAGATCATAATAATGAATATCCTAGGCATAGCTTAATGAGTTTAGATATGGATCAACGTTTTTTAAGCTCAATATCGGCCTCATGGAACTTTGATGCGGGGGAAAATAATAGAATCATTGGCATACGTGAAGTGTATCAAAAATTAGGTAAAGGGGGGCGATTAGAGGAAGTAATGAATACGCCAGCCAATGCTAGCTGTCAATGTAAAATCATTAAGTGGCATCAACCCAATCTGCCCATACAATCATTCTTTCTAAAAAACATGGTATTGGATTCATTAAAGAACCCAACATTAATGGAATTGATCAATGAAAAAAGTATTTTATTGAAAGATCCCGAGCCAGGAGTAATAAAGGACAAAAATAAATAAGAACAAGGGCCCCATTAATTGCTCAATGAAACAATGCTGTAGGGGGAGGGATCGAACCTCCACGAGGCAGTTAGCAGAAGCACAAAGTTCAGTGGTCGACCCTGGTCGCGCAGGTATTGCTACCCAGCGGCTCTATGCTAAGTTTGTCCTGTTATCCTCACCCCCGAGACAAGAGGGTATGTCTGCCAAAAATTTCATCACCCCACAGTATAAAAAACCATTGCAAAATTGTTAACGGCTTCTTCAATAAATCAAAAATAAAACAAATAGGGTATTTATTAATCGATTTTTAATATTTATTTTGATATTATAGATATTATTCAATATATTTGATAAATAATTAAATAATATCTAATTTAACAATTGAATATGTCAGCTAAATTAAATCTTGACAAATTGGATTATCAGATTATCCAAGAAATGATGGAGGATGCAGAAATTTCTTATGCCGATTTAGGTAAGAAACTATTTGTATCTGGAGGCACCATCCATGTTCGCATCAAAAAATTAGAAGAACTTAAAGTAGTTAAAGGTAAAAAATTATCTGTAGACCTCAAATCTTTAGGCTACGATGTTATTGCATTTATTGGTATTTACCTCGAAAAAAGCTCTTTGTACGATTCAGTGGCTAAAGAATTAAAGAAAGTGCAGCAAATTGTTCGGTTGAATTATACAACAGGAAACTATAGCATGTTTGCAGAAATTGTTTGTAAAGACATTCAAGAATTGCGATTTGTATTACACGATGAATTACAAAAAATAAAAGGAATTGAAAGAACTGAAACTTTTATTTCTTTAGAAGAGAGTTTAGACAGAAATGTAGTTGTAGCACCTAAATAAATAAATTATGCAACCATCATTTAACCTGATTGATATTATGCAATTATTAAAAAAGAGTTGGAGATTTTGCTTGAGCGTAAGTATTATTTCTGCAATGGCAGCTTCTATTGTTATTCTATTGATGAAGCCCCAGTATAAATCAAGTGTAACATTATTGGCGGGCAATCCATTATTATCAGACAAGGCCCGAATATTCAATCAGCAAATTAAAGATCTCTATGCCGATTTTGGAAACGGTGATGATATAGATAGAATTCAGGCTTTTGCAGAAACGAATAGTACATTAGAAAATGTAATAAATAAAAATCTTGAATTGTTTGTTTATTACAAATCGATTGATACAAATGCAATATCTGTAGTTAAATACCTGAGGAAAGATTTAACATACATTAAAACAGAAAAAGACCAATTAATCATTAGCTGCCAATTAACTGATAAAGTTTTAGCTGCTAAAATTGTAAATGATATAGTGAATCAAGTAGAATTACAAGCGCAACAAATGATGCAAAACAATAAGCTACTCATCATTCAAAAATTGGATAGCACAACAAATGCATTAAAAGAGAACTATGCCAACCTCGAAAAAAACAATATTTCAATCGACCCTGCAAAAAAAACATTGATAGCGGCAGAACAAGCAACCATAATCAATCAAATAGATCAAATACAAAAAACAAATCAAGAATATAAACTAGCATTGGCCACCCAGCCAAACTTTATACAAGTAATGGAAAAAGCGGTTCCAGCAATTGAAACAAGCTGGCCCAACAAACCATTGATTATTGCAGTTGCAGCTATTTTGGGATTTGTATTTAGCGCTTTATTGGTACTCAATAAAAATAAATCTGAGTAATTATTACATGCTCCAACAAAAGCCATATCAGCGCTTTGCTATCATTGGCTACCTGCTCTTCTTTGTTGCAGGCATGCTTTCGATTGTTTTTCGCGAGCCATTGTTTTTGCTGATTCCTTTTATTTGGGCACTCTCACCGCTTGCCCTCCATTATATTGTTGTAGAAAGCAAGCAGTTGTTCTGGCTTTTACTAATACTCATTCCCCTTTCAACAGAATTATCCATTACCTCATCCTTAGGGCTCGATTTTCCGATTGAAATTGTGCTATTTCTTTTAACAATTATCGCAATTGCAAAAATGGTTCATCAACCGAGTCTATTTAGTAGCTCATTTAAATCGCCATTATTTTTACTGATTGTGTTACATGTTTTTTGGATTTTCTTTAGTTGTTTTTTTTCAACCGAACCATTATTATCCATTAAATATTTTTTAGCAAAATGCTGGTACATCATTCCATTTATAATGATTACACCAATTCTTTTAAACCAATATGGGGATTGGAAAAAATTAGCGCTTTGCCTTTGCATTCCGATGAGTGTACTTGTAATTCAAGTGTTGTTTCGTTTTGGATTTTACGGATTCGAATTTGCAATGATTAAAAAAACAATGTTTCCATTTTTTAGGAATCATGTAAACTATTCTTCTCTTTTAGTGTGTCTCATTCCTGTTGGTTGGATAATTTGGAAATTTACCCCTAATAAAATTTTACAAAAAAAACTGGGGTTTGCTTTACTCATCATTGCAGTAATTGCCTTGGTATTGGCTTATTCAAGAGGAGCATGGTTGGCATTATTCATTGGCTTATTCAGCGTTATGATTTTTCAAAAAAAATGGATGGGAAGAGCTATTATTTCATCCATCATTTTAGTTGTCTTAATAATTACGGCCCTCACCTATCAAAAGAATTATATACAATTTGCCCCTAATCACGATCAAACAATTTTTCATGAAAATTTTTCGGCACATTTATCAGCAACAATTAATAGAAAAGATATATCCAATGCAGAAAGGTTTCATCGTTGGGTTGCAGGCTTTAGAATGATTGCCGAAAAACCGCTTATTGGTTTTGGACCTAATAGTTTTTACCATCAATACCAACCTTTCACAGTAAGTGCATTTAAAACTTGGGTAAGTAATAATCCCGAACATTCCACAGTACACAATTATTTTTTATTGGTAGCAATAGAACAAGGAATGATTGGGTTGATATTATTTCTAACACTATTCATCTATATGCTTTTAGAAGCGCAAAACTTATACCATCAATTTCAAACTGAACTATACCGAACCATTTCATTGGTGGTAGGAATTGTATTGGTAATGATTGGGGTGATTAATTGTGGAAGCGATATGATTGAAACAGATAAAATCGGAAGTATATTCTGGCTTTGTGGAGCTGCTATCATTGCTTTGAAAAAACAATTAACTATTGAACTTTCAGCAATTGCTAAGCTTTAAGCAGCATTATAAACGCAGTTTGTGTCCTTAAATAAGAAGGTTTGTTTAATTTATGCTCCAAATTAAACCTTTAGAAGTTCTAACAGTCTAATAGCTAAATTAAGAGATATGAAAAAGTTTATATACTTCTCTTTGTCATTATTAGCTTTATTGCTTTTATTGCTTTTTGCATTTTTCCCAGACAATCCTTCTGCTGACAACTATGATTCAATTTAATTATCTTACAAGTCTGTCTTTCCACTTGTAAGTTCCAAACTTACCCAACCATCCTGCAATAACTGTATAAACAATATGAAAGGGTTGCATCAATGGGAACAAGAGTAACAATAATTGGTTATTAAAAAATTGTGCCACTGGAATTAAGAAAATCATCTCCACTACAATTTTGAGTAATAATAAATATCCCATAATAGGATAAAATCCTTCAATGAAAATCCCAGCAATAAAACCCACTAACAAACCAGCATTGAATAAGTAAACCAATAACAATACCCAGAAAATACTTCGTTCAGAATAACTCTCCGCTTTACTTGCCCATCTAATACGCTGATTAAAAAAACTTTTCCAATTGTCCATAGGAGCCGTTGTTACAATTATATCTTTACTAAACAAAAATCCCAGTTGATGTGGAAACTGTTTTTTTATTTTATGCATCAACAACATATCATCTCCGCTAGCTAAATGATCAATACCTTTAAATTGACCTACTTGATAAAATGCTTTTTTACTATAGGCTAAATTTGCTCCATTACACATACTATGGTAACCAGCAGCTACTGCTGCTGCAGTAATACCTTGCAAACTCATGAAATCGAGTATTTGAAAAATTCCCAACCAAGTTTTATTATTAGAAAACATTACAGGAGCTGCCACCAAAACCGGGTTGTTTGCTTGAATAAATTGATCTAAATTTTTTAGCCAACTAGGTAATACTTCACAGTCTGCATCGGTAGTAACTATCCAATCACCTTTGGCTTCTGCAGCTGCAATTTCAATTGCTCGCTTTTTATAAGCGTTGATATTTCCACTAACAAAATCGGCTAAATGAATTAGGTGTAACCCATCAAAAGATGCTTGCAATTCTTGAACAAGAGCTGCAGTATTGTCAGAAGAATGATCATTTACTACAATAACTTCAAACAAATTACTAGGATAGTTTTGAGCTTGAATCTTTTTTATACAATCCTTTATAACCAAGGCTTCATTTCTGGCAGGAATGATGATGCTAAAAAAACAGCGAGCTGGCAAAAATTGTTTTGGTTGGAATTGTTTTAATCCTAAAAACCAATAAGTGTACAGCGCAATCAATACAGCATAAGCCAACCCAATAAAAGCAATAGTATAAATAAACAAGTTAACCATGTAGAACAAAGAAAATCATTATTGTTTAAAAAAAGCAGCAATTATGGAAGCATACTTTTTTTGAAGTAATTGATGCCCTGCTTCTAACTCGAATACTTGAACCAAATTATTCCTTCCTTTACTAAATTGAGTGCCTCTTTTTGTTAGAATGATACGATCGTGTTTGCCAAAAATCAACTTCATAGGCACGGGATGCTCTGTTAATAAGGATTTTAGGTGTTTTAATGAGGGTCGAAATAGCCTTGTTGCAGTCCAAATCTTATATAAGTCGGCTCTTTCTTTTGGATCATCCAAATAATAATGTACAAATTTACTGATGCTGGGATTGAGCAATTTAAGTCTATTGAATACATTGATCAATTGAAATAACCATCCTGGATTTTGCATGGTATACTTAAAAAGACTGTTACCCAATTGGGTTTTTGTGGTAAACCATTGCCATTTATTTTGATGAAGACCGTCTGGAGCAATCAATACCATCGATTGTACACGATTTGGAATCAATTCAAATAATCTCAAAGCAATCCTCCCCCCCATACTGTATGCAAAAAAATGAAAATAAGCTTGATGATCTCCTATAATCGTATCAATCAATTCTATTAGTAAGCTTGGCTCAAAAAGCAATGGCCCATTCCATGCTGTTTTGCCATGGAAAGGAATATCAATAGCAATAAAAGTGTAGTCCTTTCCTAAAAAAGGCTCAAATAGCGAAAAACTCTCCCCTGATTCTCCATATCCATGAAAACAAAAAACCCAAATAGGCCCAGTGCCAAACTGACTATAGTGAAAACAAGATCCTTGGAGTTCAATAAACTGACTATTCATAGTACTTAGCTAAATTTTACCAATATTTTCTTGGTATTGTCAAAGAAACGAACTTATTTTGAAATTAGTTGCATAACTAACTATATGTCAAACAACCATTTTAGAAGAGGCGAATTGTACAGCGTTATTAACGGA